>JBLHLE010000635.1:0-5150 GCA_047620805.1 Pirellulaceae bacterium | reverse complement strand
TAGCTCGTCGCTGCTTCGAATGCCATATCGTCGATAGCGAATCGCTGGCGGAAGTTGGACATGATCACGGCGACGGCTTCGAGCTCGTCGACAAGATGTTGGGCGAAGTTCGGCACAACCACTTCTTGAACCCGAATGAGAACGCTAAAGTTGCAACGCTATGGACTGACTCACTACACCACGGCGGAGGTCGCACTGCCAAGGCTCGCAAACGCGTCATGTTCATCGTCGGCCAACTCGTCGACCTCGAAATGAGTTTCCGCAATCTCGCCAAGGCGACGAAAGAAAACGACTTCACGGATCTCATGATGGAAAGAATCGAAGACGCCTTCGGGCTCCTCGCGGAAGATCTACTGGAAGAGCTGTCGGATACAGAGCTTCCTGTTTTGGAAAACATTGTCAAAGTTGTGGAAGTCGCATTTGAGGCGCTAGACGATGATGGCTTCGATCCAGAAAACATAAAAAGCTACATAGAGACGGCGGATGTTGTCCGAATAGCCGCCATCGAGTTTTCGAAACGGGACGGCTCCAAGCTCGGCGAGATCGATGGCTTAGATCTGATATCTGAATAACAACAATCTTCCAATCGTTTAATTTCGAGTTCACCGACATCCATTTGGTCTCTCATCCATGGCATCATTTGAAACGATCCAGCGTCCCGAGAGATGGACGGTTCCGTTCTCCGAAGAAATGACGGAAGAAGATGTCGACGAGTTGTTGCGAGTCGAGCCGTTTCGTTCTATTGACCCCTCGAAATTTCGGGGCAAATTCACGCTTCGTGGGATCTTGAAGAACGACACGCGGATCGTGAACTACAAGAGCGGTGAAATCATCGTGCGACAAGGCGACTGGGGCAACTCGGCCTTTCTCGTCGTCTCCGGCAAAGTTCGCGCGGACTTGGAATCGCCAAACGATTTGTCGCAAGAGAACGATTTGTCGCAAGAGATACTGGGTCGGCAGCCAACCAAGCGGAAAGGGATTTTCCAGATCCTGGCACAACTTTGGTCCAACTCTACGGATCCCGAAGTTCGAGACGTTGCAAGCTATCGCGGTGATTCGAGATTGGGAACGCGGGGCGACGGACACAACACTCGGATCTACCTGCAAGACGTCTCCGCTGTGCTCGACAAGTACAGAACTGCCCTTATCGAGGAAGGACAGTTCTTTGGCGAAATCGCCGCACTCGGTCGCTGTGCCCGACAGGCTACGGTATTTGCTGAAACGGATTGCCAACTTGTAGAAATCCGCTGGCAAGGTCTCCGCGATTTAAAGCGACGCGACGAGGCTATCGACCAACACATTGATCAAGTCTTCAGAGATCGCGCCCTCCGCTGGTTCCTGCTTAAGACAGCAATATTCGATCACCTCGACGAACAAGATATCGAGCAGCTCGTTCATGAAGCCGAATTTGAATCACATGGTCAGTACGATTGGAGCGGTAGCTTCAAAAGACTGGCAAAGCAAGGCGTCGAATCCAATCTGGAACACGAACCATTAATCGCCTCGGAAGGCGATCATCCAAATGGCGTGATCATCGTACGCGGCGGTCTGGCGCGGTTAAGTCAGCGACATCAAGACGGCCATAAGACTGTCGGCTACCTCACGCCAGGACAGATCTACGGACTCGAGGAAATGGTGGCGGGGTGGAACAGCGGCCAACCTCAACCGCTAGAAAACACGCTCCGAGCCATCGGTATTGCTACCGTCATCGTCATTCCGACGCGATTGATCGAAGAACTGTTGTTGCGGAAGATGAGTAAATCGCAGCTCGAAAGCCGGTTCCTTCGCAATCGAAAGGCCGCTCGATCTGACTCCAATGTGGAGACGAAAACAATCGGCGGCGGTTTCATGGAGTTCATCGTTCAGAACCGCTACATCAACGGCACGGCAACGATGCTGATCGATATGGAGCGCTGCACTCGCTGCGACGACTGCGTTCGAGCTTGTGCTGCAACGCACGACAACAACCCACGATTCTTACGCAGCGGGCCGATTCAAAACAACATCATGGTGGCGAATGCTTGTATGCACTGCGAAGACCCGGTGTGCATGATCGAATGCCCCACCGGTGCCATTCAACGCGATCTGCTCGAAGGTCAAATCGTAATCAACGATCACACCTGCATTGGTTGCAGTGCATGTGCCAACAACTGCCCCTATTCCGCTATTCGAATGGTGGAAGTCCGCGACAAGAATGGAGACTTCATTCGCGACGAGACCAAACACGCTCCTATCGTCAAAGCAACAAAATGCGATCTCTGCGTTGATCAATGGGGTGGCCCCGCTTGCCAGAACGCCTGCCCGCACGACGCCCTGGTACGCATGGACATGCGCGACGGAACCTGGTTAACCGAATGGCTGAATCGCTAGGGCGGAAGATGAAATCATTTGCTTACCGCCGTATTATCAACTTTAGCTTGCTGCTGATTTCAGCAGTATCGCTTTACGTTTACGTCTGGGCCCTGGAATCAACTCTGCAGAACCCAGCCAGGTTCTCAGGCTGGACCTTGTTGGGAATGGTACTTTTTCTCGCAGCGTACAACGTCCGCAAGAAACTACCATTCTTGCCACTCGGCTCCTCGGCGATGTGGCTGCAAATTCACATATACATTGGGCTGCTGACCGGCTTCGTATTTGGAATTCACCTCGGCTGGCAGCTTCCCAACGGACTGTTTGAATGCCTTCTCGCAGCTGCATTTGCGGCGGTGTTTTTGAGCGGAGTCGCGGGACTTGCCTTGACTCGCAGTTTTGCGAAACGGCTGGCGACTCGAAAAGACGAAATCATTTTCGAGCGAATACCATGGCGTAGAAAACAAATTCGCAGGGAAGCGGAGCAGCTAGTTTTCGAACAACTATCGCGACAAGGTGCTCTTGCGATTCCACAATTCTACGTGGAACACTTACACGTATTTTTCTCCGCACCGCAGAACTTCTGGGGCCATCTATTCCAAACGACGCACGCTCGACACACGTTGCTCTCGGAACTGAAGACGCACGAGCGATACCTTAGCGAACCGGATCGAGAAGTTCTTCGCAGTATTGCCGGCTGCGTTGAACGGAAAGACGACTTGGACTACCAATTCGCGCTGCAATCGACCTTGAAGCATTGGCTATTTGTGCACATTCCGCTGACCTACGTATTGCTCGTTTTCAGTTTCTTTCATTTGTTCCTTGTCAACGCATTTTCTGGAGCAGCAGTATGACTCATCCAGAACGCGATGATATGCTCATCGACGAGAACGACTACGCCAGACCGAATCAAAACTGGCGCTGCGGGTGGAGCGATGAGGGACGACCTTGTCCACTTGGGCCATCGGGAACGGGAACCTGCCGCACGGCCTTCGAGTGTGCTCCTATCAAAAAAGCCGACGCCTGGGTATGTACACGCAACCGCAGTCGGGGCGGACCCTGCGACGACGGCCCGCTGCCCGACGGAACGTGTTGCCAAGCCATCCCACCGTGCCAGCCTAAACGAACAGTCCTAGCAAAGCGAAAAGTTGTCTCGATCTTCGCCTGCGCTTTGGCAATGGGAATCGTCTTCTTCTTCTGGGGCCATCCGAACCGCGCCGCCTTTGTCGACCCCGGTCCGCTCGCTTCTCATCACAGCACAATCGTCCATACGTGCTCACAATGCCACTCAAGTGGCGACGGCAGTATTAGCAATTGGTTGACGTTTTCAAATTACAAGAAAGCTCATCCAACTCAGGGCGCCCTTTGTCAGGAGTGTCATAAACAGCTCGGAGTACCCGCGCTCAAGGCGAAAAGTCATGACCCAAGTGTGGACGCTTCCGATCCGCATGCCCTCAATCCTCATAGTCTCGACACCGAATTACTCAACAAGATTACAGCTCAATTCTTTGGCAGCTCAAAGATTCCGCGACACACTGCGGCAAACAACATCGCCCGCGGTATCGTCGGCTCATTCATCGACCGTTCGAAGTCGCTAAGCTGTTCGACGTGCCATCAAGAACATCAAGGCGCAACTTTCGACCTGACGGCGATAACGAACGATCAATGCCAGTCCTGCCACGCACAGTCGTTTACTAGCCTTCACGACGGCCATCCCGATTTTGAACTCCACTCGATCGACGAGCGCAGTCGAATCGCATTCGACCACCAATCGCACTTTGGACAACATTTCAAATCTGGGATTGATGGGGCCTTGGGTACAGACGTTGCCTGTTCGGCGTGCCACGATAGCGACGACAGCGGACGAAATATGCTCGTGCGAAACTTCGAGTGGACATGTGCAAGTTGCCACGGCGAACAAATCGAAGACGATACAGATCATGGATTTGAGCTTTTCGCAGTGCCTGCGATTGACCTCGACGCCTTGGCAAAAGCGGACGTCAATATTGGAAAATGGCCCAAACCCTACCCAATCCATGTTCAAGCTCGCGGACGACTTGCACCACTGGTTGAGCTACTGCTGGAGACCGAACCTGGTTACGCCGACATTCGGAAAACTATCCAAAAAATGGATCTCGGCGACCTTCGCCAAGCGACACCCGAGCAGCTCGCTGCAGTCGAAGCATTTTCGTGGCAGTACCGCAACATGCTCGCCTCCGTCGTAAAATCGCCAACCGAAGAGATTCGCAACCGACTGACTCATTCGACTTCGAGTCGTATCTCCAAAGCAGAAGTTGAGCAACTGATTAAACTGGTACCAGTCGATCAGCTAAAACGTCTCCGCGCAAAGTGGTTCCCGACGCTGGAGGAAGAACTAATCGCTCGTCTTGCCGGTAACCAACCGACGCCGACTGAAACTACACCGACTGAAACTACACCGACTGAAACTACACCGACTGAAACTACACCGATTGACCTGGCAACCGACTCCAGTACCGAAAATACAAACGCCGCCAATCCAAGCAGCTCCGACGTCGCTACGATAGTTGCTCAGCAAAGAGAAATCGAGTTCGCTGTCAGTCAAGGTTGGTATCTCCGCGACGTCGATCTCTCGCTATGCTATCGCCCCTTCGGCCACGCCGACCTGGTCCTTCACCGCCTGCTCAATGTATCGGCGAAGTTTGGGAGTAGTGCTGGGGAGTCTGCAGATCACCCACTGTTCTCGATTTATCGAAAGCTCGCCAACCCATCCGCAACGGGTCGTTGTTTCAAATGCCATACCACCGACAAGAAGTCGACCG
>JBLHLE010000634.1:0-5153 GCA_047620805.1 Pirellulaceae bacterium | reverse complement strand
CTGTCAGCGAGTGCCCACACCCACTGCATTGATCGACACCTTCAATTTCCTCGTGACCGCAAAAGGAGCAGTTGATCATTTTATTTCCCACGTATCGCCGGAGTAAAAGAGTTTGTTCAAATCGCCAGGGCCCTTATCGGCAATGGCTTGGGCGAGTTGAGCGTTAAGCAGTTCGTCATATTTTGGTGCGTCGATGGCTCGGAACACGCCGATAGGTTCGGGGAAGTCGGGTTTCCGCATGCGGCTGAGCAGATAAGCGAGCGAAGGTTCGGTCGCTTTTTCGTCGTGGAATAGCAGATCGTCTTCGCTGATTCCTTTACCGAGTTCGACGACTTCAGGTTGCATCACGTTTAAGCGGATACCTTTGTCGCGATTCTTGCCGAAAATCAGTGGCTTACCGTGCTCCAATTGGACGGTCGTTTCTTCTTTGGTCGCCTTGTTACTGGCATACTCCCAAGCTCCATCGTTAAAGATGTTGCAGTTTTGATAGACTTCGACGAACGAGGTGCCCCTGTGTTCTGCTGCGCGGAGCAAGGTCTGTTCAAGGTGCTTGATGTTCGTGTCGATCGACCGAGCAACGAAGCTCGCTTCGCAACCGATTGCGAGCGAGAGTGGGTTGAGCGGGTTGTCGATCGATCCCATCGGCGTGCTTTTGGTTACTTTGCCCGCCTCGGACGTTGGCGAGTATTGACCCTTGGTAAGGCCATAGATTTTGTTGTTGAAGAGAATAATGTTGACATCCAAGTTGCGTCGGATGCAGTGCATTAAGTGGTTGCCGCCGATGCTTAGCCCGTCGCCGTCGCCGGTGATAACCCAAACTTGCAGGTCGGGGCGAACTGACTTCAAGCCGGTAGCGAAGGCTGGTGCGCGACCGTGGATGCTGTGCATGCCGTACGTGTCCATGTAGTACGGGAAACGGCTGGAGCAGCCGATTCCGGAGATGAACACGATGTTTTCTTTAGGAGTGCCTTGTGTGGCCAGCATCTTTTTCATTTGAGCCAGGATGGAATAATCACCACATCCTGGGCACCAGCGTATGTCCTGGTCACTGGCGTAATCTGATGCTTTTAGTACGGGTAGTTCAGTGCTCATGATCGAGTTCGCTTATGAAGGCGTTATTTATTTGTGTTAGTTAGTTTCAATCGGATCGAATCGTTAGCCAACAACTTCTTTCGCTAGCTCAGGATTTCTTCGATCTTTTCCATGAGTTCCGTGATCGTGAACGGCTTGCCCATGACTTTGTTATAGGGGATGGTTTCGACGAGGTACTTCGCTTGAATCAGAGTTCGTAGTTGGCCCAAATTCAATTCTGCTATCATAACCTGTTTGAAATTACTGAGCACTTCGGCAATGTTTTTCGGGAAGGGGTTGAGCCAGCGAAGGTGTGCGTGCGAGACGGACTTGCCTGCTTCTCGGCAACGGTTAACGGCAGTGGCACAAGAGCCATAAGTACCGCCCCAACTGAGCACGAGTAGATCGCCCGATGCGTCGCCTTCAACTTCTTGGAGAGGAATGTCGTCGGCAATGCGGTCGACTTTCGCTTGTCGAATGTCGGTCATCTTTTGGTGGTTTTCTGGGTCGTAGCAGACGTTGCCAGTCTCATCTTCTTTTTCCAGTCCACCGATTCGATGTTGCAAGCCTGGCGTACCCGGGAGCGCCCATGGTCGAGCGAGTTTGTCGTTTCGTTTATACGGTAGGAACGGCTCTTCGTCTTCGCTTCGCGGCCCTGGGTGCGTAATGTCGATCTTGGGAAGCTTATCGACGTCGGGAATCATCCAGGGTTCTGCTCCGTTGGCAATGTACCCGTCGGACAGCAGGATCACAGGAGTCATGTACTTCGAGGAGATTCTCCAGGCTTCTTGCGCGACATCGAAGCAATCAGAAGGGCTTCGGCAAGCCAGAATCGGAAGCGGCGATTCGCCGTTTCGACCGAAGAAGGCTTGCAGCAGGTCGGATTGCTCAGTCTTGGTGGGCAGTCCGGTGCTGGGGCCGCCGCGTTGGACGTTGACAATAATCATCGGCAGTTCGAGGATCATTCCCAGTCCCATGCCCTCGCCTTTGAGAGCGATACCGGGACCACTGGATGTCGTTACGGCCATAGAGCCAGCGAAGGCGGCGCCGATGGTCGAGCAGATTGCCGAGATTTCATCTTCCGCTTGAAATGTGCGAACATTGAAGTTTTTGAATTTGCTCAGGTAGTGCAGGATGTCACTCGCCGGCGTGATCGGGTAGGTGCCGTAAAACATATCCTTGTTACTCAGGTGAGCGGCGGTTACCAGGCCCCAGGCGAGGGCTTCATTACCCATGATGTTACGGTAAGTTCCCGGTTTGAGCTTGGCGGGTTTTACCTGATATTGAGAGACGAAAGCTTCCGTCGTTTCGCCAAAGAACCAACCTGCCTTCAGTGCCTTGAGGTTGGCGTCGGCGATTTCGGGCTTGTTGCCGAACTTCGCGTTGATGAATCGGATTGTGGCATCCAACTCGCGACCGTAGAGCCAATAGAGCATCCCAATCGCGAAAAAGTTCTTGCAGCGATCCGCGAATTTTTGGGACAGGCCGCAGTCGGCAACAGCACCGCGAGTCAGTTTGGTCATCGGGACTTTGATCACTCGAAAACTCTCTAAGCTGCCATCTTCCAACGGATTTACGTCCAGCTTGGCGAGTTTGAATTCTTTCGCGACGAACATGTCTTCGTTGACGATCAACAGTCCACCCTTGCGAAGATCGCCAATATTTGTGATCAATGCCGCGGGGTTCATCGCGACCAGCGAGTCGATTTGATCACCGGGGGTGAAGATTTCTGTATCGGCAAACTGAACTTGGAAGCCCGATACGCCTGCTCGAGTGCCCTTCGGGGCGCGGATTTCAGCGGGGAAGTCGGGGAATGTCGCGACGTCGTTTCCCGCCAAGGCGGAGGTATTTGTTAGCTGGTCACCGGTGATCTGCATCCCGTCACCCGAGTCGCCAGCTAGACGAACGGTAGCGGAACTGATGACCTCACTTGGTTTTTGGGATTTGGGCAACTCGGCAGTTGACATGGCAAGCTCACGTTCTCTGTGTGAATAAAGACTGAATTAGTGGATTATTTGGTTGCGAGGCGGGAGAGGCAATGGGCAACCAGGTGGGATTACGCGCCTTCTCTTTTGGTCATTGAGTGATGCGGTTTGGGCGGGAGGTTGTAGATAGCCGTCGGGAAGTGTTCCACAAAATAGTGAAGCAGCCCTACCACACTGACGACCCCCGTGGGTTGTCCATCACTATCAACGATCGGCATCCGGCGGTACCCACCCGCAGACATTTTCCCAATCGCGGCGCTGACGGAGTCGGATTCTGACAATGTTGAGGGTGGGTGGGCCATAAGGTCGCCAATTGGCGTATCTAGGGGTGTATCGTTGGCCATCATCTTCAATGCATCTCGCTCGGTAAAGATACCGACCAGATTGGCGTCGTCGGCGACCAAAACACAGCCGCTCGGGTGGTCCTTCAATAGGAGAAGGACGTCGCGGAGAGGTTTTCCTCGCTCGACCAGCAAGGGCTGGTGAGGGTGAGCGTGAGCAACTGTATCAGTGGTCAAATTGAGTTGGAAGTCCATGGGGCGCTCGGGAAGAGTTTTAGAATGGAAACCGCCTTTTGAAACCTCCGCCGGGAAATTGAAACTCAAGAGCACGCTCATCAGCACGATGAAAATGAAGTTGAATCCCCAGGAATCGGCCACAACACACGTGTCGTAGACACGCATCGGTGAGTGGGGAAACCTACACCCCAACCCAACCTTAGAATTTAACATGATGCCATGTGGGGTAAAACCGCAAATTAAAAATATTAGGTCGATTTTGACCTGATTTCCCTGTCATACGTCAGCAGCTGGAGGCGGGTTGATGCACAGGCTGATTCGCGAAAAAATAGTTTTCACAAACCGAACTCGGTTCAGCGTCGACACCTTGGGAGATACATTGGGAGATGGGTATCGGCTGTGTTACATCTACTTGTCGTGGTTCTCGGGTCGCGAATAGAACTTCGTCAGGTCGATCGAATCTTTCCGCTGTTCATCCTCCAGGAATTTAAAGCGGGTTTCGAGCCGCTCGAGGCGTTTTTGCAGCGCAGGGACAACGCTCTTCTCGAGATCTGGCTTGGTTGGGCGGGGAACACTCGGATACGCCAAATGGCGTTGTAACGCGGAGAACAAGAAAAGCGGGTCTTTGCCAATGTTGGCTAGGGCGATCCGGCCCTCCTTTTCGCCAAACAGCACCGCCTTCTTCTCATCGTCCTCAAGGCCTCGCCGGTCCCGATCCGCACGGTAATGCTCACTTCGGACGTAAACCAAATTGGCGAAATCGATCAAACCGATCTGTCGCCGGACGGTGTGAATCCACTCCGTCCAGTCATCCCCAAAGTCCGGATCGGCGGCGATCGCATCCAGTCCGTGATCGTAGCGGAGGCGATTTCGACAGAGAGTCTCAAATTGATAGAGAAACAGACCTTCCGTCCGAACGGCGTCACTGCCGCGATACTCGGCCTCCCTGGCCAGCACTTGCAGCGAAATCCGCATGTCGATCCGACCCCCATCGTCTTCTGCCGCATTGATCATGTAGGCCTGGAAAGGCGTGAAGTAGTGCGACAACCGAGACATCGCCGAGCTAATTGTGCCAATGTGGATCAATTCGCTCAATAAAAAGTCGATTGCCATGGGCAGCTTCGTGCTGGCGAGCACTTCTTCTCGAAGATGTACGAACAGTTCCTGGATTGGGATTCCCTCCGCCAATCGCTCCGACAATACTCGAAAGAAGTGTCCTTGTTCGACATACTCTTCGCGGTCCAGCATGATTCAATACCGATTACTTGAGGTTCAACGCCCCACGGCTAACGACTCCCTAGAAGAAAGCGTTGCCCCGCGTCTATAATGCAGACGGCCCCGAAATCCGATTGACGCGCGGCAGCCGCGTAACGGCCGTTTGACATTCGTTTGCAGATTTACCGCAGATAGCGATTTCCGCAATAAATGAGTCAAAAGCCTAGCCACCAATGGATCAGCGGAATTCTCGGTCAGCCTCCTGTAACACTATACGCGTTCACCGCACTTCTGGTACAGCATCTCCAGGTCGAAACACGCATAACGCCACAAAAAGATTGGCGAAGGAATTCTCATGGTCCGC
>JBLHLE010000633.1:0-5157 GCA_047620805.1 Pirellulaceae bacterium | reverse complement strand
TGGATGCGAAGGACCGCGACGACGGTATTACGCTAGGACGAATGCGACTTGAAGCCGCCACCGGCGAGGACCACAGTCCTCTGGCTGAAATCCCACAACCAGATGGCATGATGGAACGTTCGTTTCAATTTGTTAAGTGGCTCGCCAAAGAAAACCCGCAAGGGAAATGGAACCAGTTTCTCGACGAAGACGAGACTGGTCTGCGGTGGGACAAAGTTGTGATCTCCGGAATTTCGCACGGTTCCACAACCGCAGCTCGATTTGCCAAACATCAACGCGTTGATCGCGTTGTAATGTTCTCTGGTCCACGCGATCAATTCGAATCCTGGCATGGTTTTCCGTCGGCCACACCGTCCAATCGGTTCTTCGGCTTCACACACGTTTTGGATGGCGGTTGGACGGGTGACCACTACTGTCGGTCTTGGGAAATGCTCGGGCTGCAGAAGCACGGGCCAGTCGTAAATGTCGAGAAGGCCGACGTTCCCTGGGGAAATTCGCGTCGTCTCGTGACGGACAGCGACGTCGGCAACGATTCGCGTCGAGCGCATTCAGCGGTTGTTCCCGGCGGAAACGCCGTAAAAGACGGCGACGGTCACTACATTCACGAGGACGTCTGGAAATACTTGTTCACACATCCGATAGCACAAACCGGCGACCCAGTCGAAGCGGATCCGGGTTGCAAGAAGAATCTACGCAAGTAGGCTTCCGTCGATGTGACGTTTTGAGTTAATGCCTTTAGAGATCGCTGCGGTTTCATGAAAAACGGCCTCCTGCAAGAACAGCTACGCAAAGTCGTCACTCGAGGGCGACTGCTGACTTCGCCCGCCCAACTGGCTGGCTACGACGCGGATGGCTTGGGATATAAGTCGTTCCGCCCGGATGTAGTTGTCATCCCGGCGGACGCCGATGAACTCGTGCGGATCCTTCAACACGCCAAACAGTTCGACGTGCCACTTTGTATGCGCGGCGCCGGGACCTCGCTTTCGGGCGGTCCTGTTGCAGCTCAGGGCGGCATTGTCGTGCACACTTCGGCTCTTCGAAACGTGCGGTCGATCAATCCCGAAGGCTTCTGGTGCGAAGTCGAGTGCGGTGTTCCACTGAATCAGCTGGACGCCAAATTGAAACCGTTTGGTTTGTTCTATCCGCCCGATCCATCCAGTGGTCCGGTCTGTACTCTCGGTGGCAATGTCGCCATGAATGCCGGTGGTGCTCATTGTTTTCGATATGGAGTAACCAGCAACTATGTACTCGGAGTTGAAGCCGTTCTGGCGGACGGCAGCGTCCATCGATTCGGCGGACCTGCCGGAGGGAGAGGGCCATGGCGCGAAGACTGGAAGCGATTGATGGTTGGCTCCGAGGGGACGCTCGCCGCCTTTACGCGATTTTGGCTACGCGTGATTCCTCGCCCCGATAAAGTTTGGACCTTTCGAGCGACCTACGCGGATCTCGTTTCCGCAGAACGAGCGATTCACGCATTGGTCGCGCACGAGTCGTATCCGGTTGCAATTGAATTGATGGATCCACGATGCGTGGCGATGGTCGAGAACAGTCCTATGGCGGTCGGTCTGCCCAAGGATTCGTTTATGATCCTCACCGAAATCGACGGTCCCGCCGAACTCGTAAACGCACGTGTTGAGTCAGTCGCCGAGGTCTTACGCGCGGCGGGATCTAACGACGTAGTTTACAGCGATGAAGAGATTCAGCGACAAAAGCTGTGGAAGGCCAGGAAGGCAGCAGGTGGTTTGATGGGCCAACTCAGTGCAGATTTTCTTGTGCAAGATGCCGTGATTCCAAAGCGGGCACTCGCCGAATTATTACAGTTGGTCTACGACGAAGCCGATGCAGCGGGACTGCAAGTCGTCAACGTGTTTCACGCCGGCGATGGCAACCTGCATCCCAATTTCCTTTTCGACTCGCGCAATCCCGGAGAATTGGAGAAGGTCGAAAATATCAGTAAGCGACTTATGCAGCGCGTCGTCGAAGTCGGTGGTACGCTCTCCGGGGAACACGGCATTGGCAACGACAAAACCGACTATATGCCCTTGGTTTTCAATGGAGACGCGTTGCGGCTGCAACTGTCTGTGCCCGCAGTATTCTGTCCAGATCACCAAATGAATCCACTGAAAGTCTTTGCTCAACGTCGATTCGGTAGTGAGCAGTCGAGCTTGCTTTCGGCGCCTCTAGATGCCGGAGATTCGGACACTCGATGTTTTGAACCGTTTATCGATCCGATCGACGGCATCATGTGTATCTCTGCCGATGCGACGTCTGCTGATATTAGCCGCCAAGCCAAGCCACATCGACTTCGTTTCCCCTTTATTCTCGACCCTCAGGCCCAACTGCGCGATCAGATCGCGGCCAGCGGGTACGCACCTGCATCATCGCGATTTGGCCCCCTTTGTGACAACATCGTCGGAATGAATTGGGAATTGCCCAACGGTAGACGTGTTCGATTTGGCGAACGAGTCGTCAAGACAACTACTGGTTACGATCTCTTTCGTTTTCTCTTGGCTTCTGGGAATTGTTTTGGACGACCCATCGATTATGTACTGCGTCTGAGAAACGATGTTGGCATCACTAGCGTTTTTGAATTGGCGGGCGAAACTTCAGCCGTGCAGTCTGCCGCGGCGAAGCTGTTGAAAAATTGTTGGATGCACTGGTTCGACTCCGTCGACTTCATTCCGGGCGATGAGGACGACAATACTCAGTTGCGAATCTGCATAAATTGTCCTTCGCATGAGTGGGACGTCGTCGAAATATTTCTTTCGTCGCTCGCGACATTGGATGGACTAAGGCTAGTATCCCACCGCGACGTCTTGCCACCTACCGACGGCTGTCCCGACTTAGTGCTGAAGGCAACACCCGCTGAGATTATGCGATTGGCCGCTGACGTATGTTCACTGGGGTGGAGATGTATTGGCTCGCTGGCAGCCGGCGTCGTACACGTAATAAAGCACGTTGACGATTCGAGGGACACGGACGGGATTATTAAGGGAGTTCACGAGATCGTCGACCGGCACCAAAGGACAGTTCACCAGATCGGCGGCGACTGGCATTCACGCCACTTGCCGCCGCTGAATCCGTCGAGCGCTGAAGAAAAATGGCTTGAAGTGCTTACCAAGGAGTTCGAGAAATCGTGAAGCAACCAACTGAGAAGTCGTCTGATTCAAACAGCCGTCGCGAATCACATCTGCTTGACCACGATGTTTTGGCAAGTTGTGTGCACTGCGGATTTTGTTTGGAGGTTTGTCCGACGTACCAACTTACAGGTGATGAAAATAATTCGCCGCGCGGGCGCTTGCGACTTTGGCGTCAGGAGGCTGAGGGGAAACTGCCGCAGGACGAGTGGACAGATTTTTATACTTCGGAATGTGTTGGCTGCTTGGCTTGCGAACCGGCCTGTCCGGCGAACGTTCCCTACGGCGAAATCCTGGAACAGGTTCGCCACGACCACGTAGCGACGAAGCGTTCGCGGCCAGGGTGGCTGCTGAGTATTGCTGCGGCGTTGGCAAGACGCCCTGCTCTGTTCAACCTGGCCATGCTACCCGCTCGGGTTTTGCGCCAGATGGGTTTGCTGCGGCACCGCTTCGCTTTCGCAGGTCGTCCACCGCTACTTCAATCGACAGCGAGTTACGCGCGTAAGCTCACGGCACAACATCGACCGAACGGTCCCCGAGTTGCGTTATTGACGGGGTGCCTCATGGAGTCACTGTTTCGAGAAATTAACTTTGCCACTGTTCGTGTTCTGATCGAAAACAACGTGCAAGTCTTCGTTCCGAACGGGCAGGGATGTTGTGGGGCATTCCAAGAGCATGCGGGGATTGACGGAGTTGACCAGCTGCGTAAAAACAATCGCGTTGCGTTTGGGGCGTTGGAAGTGGATGCAGTAGTCAGTAATTCATCGGGCTGCGGCTTGGCACTAAGTAAGACTTTGGAAGGAGGGCCACCCGTTCGCGACGTTTTGGAATTCCTCGGGGAGATCGATCCTCAGCCGCGTACTGCAGTGCAAGAGGCCAGGGTCTATATCGACCTGCCGTGCCACCTGATCAACGGTCAAAAAGTCGATGGTATTCCGACGAATGTGTTGGATGCCACCGGTTATCGGTGGGAGTTAGCGCCTCAAGCGAAAGATTGTTGCGGCTCTGGTGGCACGTATAATATTCAGAAGCCCGAGAATTCACGAGAGATACTCGCACGCAAAGCTGCATTTCTCAACGACGCGGCAGGCGAAGCAGTAATCGTGGCAACGTCCAATCACGTTTGCATGATGCAATGGAACTCGGCAGCCGCCTTCGTCAAACGACAGTTTCAGGTACGCCATGTGATTCAGCTGCTAGATCCCGGCGAAGAGCTGGAAATTCGACGCTCGGATTAAGTCCACTGACATTCATCATACTGGTCGCGACAGATTAGACATTGGTCGCGACTTATTAGTCGACATCGTTTTAACGGCTTGTCTTGAGCAACCACTCGATGGCCAGGCGACACTATGCTCGTGTTGCGGCTGGTACTAGAAAAAGGCGTGAATCGGGAACGCGGCCAGGGCTGACCATGCCACTCGATGGCTTCTGCAACCGGTGGGTCGGAAATCCTGAAGTGAAATCAATACCATCGGTAAGCGTACTTGTGAAATCGCTTCAATTCCGCGCCGCGTTCTGTTTTGCTCTCGTATTCGGCCCATTTCGCTTTTGCGCCGCGAAGCTGTTGGAGAACCATCTCGTCCGAGATTTGATGCATCGTCCAGCCGTAACGAATTCGTTCCTTCGCTAGTTCCTCGGCGTCCAAGTGTCGTGACGCGAGCATTGCTCGCACGCCGTCGCGAATATGTTTATTTTCACAGTCCAGCAATGGAAACAATTGCAGAACACCCTCCGAACTAATGGGGTGCACGCTAATCTGCACTGACGGCGCGGGGTCGCCTGTGAGGATTCGAGTGACATTGTATTTCGTAACGAGCAAATCTACTGGCGTCAAAGCGTAGAGGAAGATGGCGATGGCGAGCGTCCAAAGGTGCCCTCGAATGAGCCACAGGAATTTTCGCCCACGGGCAATTTTGTACAGCACGAGGATAAAGCCAACGACGACTGCCGACATTCCAAACAGACCAACGACGCGCATTCTCGTCATGCCGTTAAAGTCAACGTAGATGAATAATCG
>JBLHLE010000632.1:0-5161 GCA_047620805.1 Pirellulaceae bacterium | reverse complement strand
CCATCACAGAAATCAAAGAGGGCTTGGCCACTCTTAACGTATCCATCGTCGCAACATATAGTTGGGGCTTCCCGCGAATTGGCACTCTGAACGTCGATTTCCTAGGATCTCTACTGTTTCCCAATCGAGCCTATTCGACAACTTATTGCTGCGTTACTAACGACTAAGTTTGCGTCGCCCTTCTCCACCAAACGCAAGTAGCGGAGTATACTACGTCCAGTTTGTGGCCATTATCTGTTCTATCCTTCGCCCCGAACGCAATGTTAAATCGTTGCTGATTCGACGGTGAACGGACAAAGAACGAGGATCGAAAAGAGTTAAAGGACAATGCAACGATGAAAGCGGCATATATCACCGAAACCGGACCCGCAGAAAATATTCGATACGGCGATATCGAAACGCCAACCCCAGGCGATAACCAAGTTCTCGTCAAAGTTACTGCTGTCGCGCTGAATCCAGTTGATACCTATATTCGCAACGGGGCGAACTACTGGGAACTTCCTCAGCCTTTCGTCGTCGGGTGCGACATGGCTGGCGAGGTCGAAGCCGTCGGTTCCGCAGTGACTCGCTTCCAACCCGGCCAGCGTGTCTGGTGTACCAATCAAGGGCTGATGGGACGGCAGGGCACATTCGCCGAGTACTGCGCCATCGACGAACATTGGCTGTATCCAACTCCAGATGACGTTGCCGATGAAGATGTGGCAGCATGTGCATTAGTGGGAGTAACAGCCCACTTGGGTCTCTTCCGCGACGCGCAATTGCAGCATGGTGAGTCAATTTTCGTTCACGGTGGAACGGGCGGCGTCGGGTCAATGGTCGTTCAAATGGCCAAGGCAGCAGGAGCCCGAGTAATCGCAACTGGCGGCAGCGATGAAAAAGTTGCTGCCTGTAAATTACTAGGAGCGGACGCTGCGGTTAACTACAAAACCGCAGACGTCGGCGCAGCGGTCAAGGCGTTCGCGGCAGACGGTGTCAATGTTTTCTGGGAAACGCTTAGAGAGCCCGACTTCGACACGATCGTCAGTTATCTCGCCGAACGTGGAAGATTGATCCTCATGGCCGGACGAGAGGCCCGCCCCGAATTTCCAGTCGGCCCGTTCTACGTCAAAGGGTGCTCAATACACGGCTTTGTAATGTTCAAAGCCACGCCTGCCGAATTGCAAGTCTGCGCAGCAGATATGAACAACTGGTTGTCCGAAGGAAAGCTGAAAGCCAATATCTCACTTCGCCTGCCGCTCTCCGAGGCAGCCAAGGCCCACCAACTGCAGGAAGACAACACTCTCGGCAAACAGGGAACGATCGCTGGCAAGATAGTGCTAACGCCGTAGCCCTTTGTAGACCTCAATTCAAACTAGCGCGAAGCACCAAGATTTCGTCACTGAAAATCTCGCGACTTCACGGCGACCAACTTTAACTTGGAGGAGAGATCCTCTAAGCGATCAACGACGACGTGAATGACGGTGTCCTTGGTTTGCAACCGACCGTGCACCAGCCAGGCTGACGAATGCCGCGCGACTTGGCGGAAACGATCCCAAACGTTTTGCTTTACAACCAGATTCACTGTCCCCGTTTCGTCTTCCAAAGTTACAAACGTGATCCCTTTAGCAGTGCTTGGGCGTTGTCGTAAGAGCACCAGTCCGGCGACCTTTACTGGCCGACCGTTGGGCACCTCTGACAATCGTTCGGACGTTAGCACTTCAAGTTCATTCATCAAGTTGCGATAGAACGAGAGTGGATGAGCTTTCAACGACAACCCGGCCGTTCGATAATCCGCCTCCACTTCCTCTTGCGGCAACATCTCGGGCAATGCCTTTTCGACTACCGCCAATTCTTCAACATCCGCCGAGTCATCGACATCGGCGAACAGTGGCATCGCCTCCCGCTTCAACGGTTCCAACAAAGATTCCCACAACGCATGTCGACGGCTGCGATTCATCGACTGAAATGCATCTGCCTCTGAAAGCTGCCTCGTTACTGTTTGGCTCAACTCCGTCCGTCGCGTGAACTGGTCGAGCGATTCAAAGAGCCCTCCATCTGCTCGAACCTGCTCGATTCGCTCCGCAGCCGTTCGAGAGAATCCAGCAATCATTCTAAATCCCAACCGAACGGCCCACGGCGAGGGAGGTGAAGCCATCTTCCCCTTCTGTTCAGCGGGTTCCGCCATCTCCAAAGTACAATCCCAGTCACTATGGTTTACGTCTATCGGTCGCACTGCAACACCGTGATCCCGCGCATCTCGGATCAATTGCGAGGGTGCGTAGAACCCCATCGGCTGACTGTTAATCAACGACGCGGCGAACATTGCGGGGTAGTAGTGTTTCAACCAAGCGGAGACATAAACCAACTTCGCAAAGCTCGCCGCGTGCGACTCGGGGAAACCGTATTCACCAAAACCGCGAATCTGCCGAAACACAACTTCGGCAAACGTCTCATCGAGACCATTTTTTAGCATGCCCGCCACTAGCTTTTGATGAAACTGGTCGATGATTCCGGGCCGTCGCCAGGCTCCCATCGCTCGTCGCAACTCATCGGCTTCACCGGGAGTGAACCCTGCTGCAACTACGGCCAACCGCATTGCCTGCTCTTGAAAAATCGGTACTCCCAGCGTCTTGTGCAGCACATCGCGAATTTCGTCATTGGGATAAACGGCTTCCTCTTCGCCTGCTCGACGTCGCAGATAGGGGTGAACCATCTGACCTTGAATAGGCCCGGGGCGGACGATCGCGACTTCAATAACTAAATCGTAAAAGCAACGCGGCCGCAGACGCGGTAACATACTCATCTGGGCGCGGCTCTCGATCTGAAACACCCCTATCGTGTCGGCCTTACAGATCATGTCGTAAACCGCAGGATCTTCTGTGGGAATCGTCGCTAGACAATATTCGCGGTTATCGTGCTGCTGTATCATCTGCATACATTTACGAATTGCAGTTAACATCCCTAACGACAGGCAGTCGACCTTCAGCACCCCCAACTCGTCCAAATCATCCTTATTCCACTGAATGACAGTTCGGCCATCCATCGCGGCGTTCTCGATCGGGACCAACTCGCATAACGGCCCGTGGGTAATCACCATTCCACCAACATGTTGAGAAAGGTGCCGCGGAAAGCCAATCAATTCCGCAACCAAATGTACCAATCTCGCTCCGGTCTCCGAGTCCGGATCGATCCCCACTTCGCGACAGCGGTCGCTGAAATTAGAGGAATCGCGGTAACCGTCGGCGTTCTTAGCCAACGCATCAACTCGATCCAGCGACATCCCTAAAGCTTTGCCTACATCTCGAATTGCCGAACGCGAACGATATGTTATTGCGACGGCCGTCATACCCGCTCGTTCGCGGCCATACTTTTCGTAAATGTACTGCAGCACCTCTTCCCGCCGCTCGTGTTCGAAATCGACATCTATATCTGGAGCTTCGTTTCGTTCGCGACTCAAAAATCGCTCGAACAACACGTCGGCTTGCACGGGATCAACAGCTGTAATCCCCAGGCAAAAACAGACGGCCGAATTTGCTGCGGACCCGCGTCCCTGGCAAAGGATATTGCGAGAACGAGCGAACCGGACCAGATCCCACACGGTCAAAAAGTATGCTTCGTATTGCAGTTCTCCGATCAAGTTTAATTCGTAATCGATCAATCCCTGGACCTTCGCGGGCACTCCGGCTGGATACCGTCCCACCGCTCCCTCGACCGTCAGCTTTCGCAAGTATTTCAAGGGAGTCGAACCATCCGGAGCCAGCTCCTCGGGATACTCGTAGCGTAGTTCGTCCAATGAAAAGTCGCAGCGACTCGCCACTTCCAACGTGCGTTGCAAAGCACCGGGGCACTCCCGCCACAACGCTTGGAGTTCTGGAAGAGACCGCAAATGCCACTGCGCATTGGGTAATAGCTGTTCCTGAATTTCCGCCACACTACAAGTTTGGCGAATCGCGGAAACGACATCAAATAGCGGCAGGCGAGCGGGACTGTGGTAACGGACATCACCTGCAGCCACAAGAGGAACAGCAGTCCGTTCGCTACGGGACAACAGTTGTGCCATTCGTTGGCGATCATCGACTCCGCGATGTAAATGACCGAGTAAATAACAACGGTCGCCAAACAACTCGCGAAATCGAGAGACTTGCCGATCCTTGTCAGCTTGGCGACCAGCACGATCTACTTGCCGAGCAGCAGAAACGCCCCGTTGCCCATCTTGTCGCAACTTCTCCTGTCGCAACTTCTCCTGTTCTACCTCATGCAATAGCATCGGATCCTCGGGATCGACGACGCCAGCCAACAAGCCCTCGTGATGCTGGGCGATGTCGTCAAAAGTAAGCGAACACTCCCCTTTTTCTACTCGCCGTCGCCCGCAGGTAATCAATCGGGACAAGCGACCATAAGCAGCTCGATCCGCCGCCCAAAGCACAACTCGCGAATCGTCGGCCAATTGGATCTCCGCTCCGATAACCAACTTCAACTGAAGATCCTTTGCCGCACCATGAGCGCGAACGATTCCCGCTAACGTGTTGACGTCAGTGATAGCCATCCCAGCGTAACCAAGATCCGCAGCCTGCCCGACAAGCTCATGGGCATGCGACGCAGCTTGCTGAAACGAAAAATTCGATTTGCAGTGTAGTTCAAAGTACATTCAATTTATTTTCCGAACACAGTCCACTCATTCAAACTCACCCTGCAAAAACCAACTTTTATCTTGCAAACGTTGAAAAATCCAAAAGCGTTGTCCCGTTTCCGTTTCCACTCGATAGTAGTCGCGGCGAATACTCTGCCCTTGCCACCACTTCGTCTCAATTCGTTCGGGCCCCCAATAACAACTCACCGCAAGACGCCTACCCTGCCAATGAATTACTGCTGGCGAATGGGGAACACTATACGAATCGCGGCGAGAATTACTGGTCGCATCATTTCGAGTTGGCGATACAACTTGCACTTCTAGCGGGCGTGGCGGCTGATAAAACTTTAAGGGGCGATGTCCCTGCTTGGGAAAGTGCAAACTCCGCATCGCTTGCTTGTTACGCTTCGGTATCTCGCGGTTAGCCGTTAAAGACCCCGTACCAGCCAAGGGAACGTACTGGTACGCGTACTCTGGATGAGCAGTCGGTTGCAAACGGACTCGCACTACTTGGTGCTGTCCTAAACGACTGCTCAACTGGTCAATCAAGAT
>JBLHLE010000631.1:0-5161 GCA_047620805.1 Pirellulaceae bacterium | reverse complement strand
GAGCTTGGCCAACCCTCCCAGCAACCAAGAGTTGTTGGACTATCTCACCAAAGGTTTCATCGACAATAGCTTTGACATGAAGTGGCTGCACCGCGAAATCGTCAACAGCCAAACGTACCAACTAAGCTGGAAGTCGAACGACACCAACGGCGCTGATCAGCGCAACTTCAGTCACTCCATTCCGCGACGGCTGCCAGCCGAAGTCGCTTACGATGCGATCATGGCAGCTGTTTCCAACGACGTCATTGTGGAAAAATATTATGACGACGTTACGTCGCGTGCAATCGCTGTCGCTTCTGGCAACTACCGCAACAACGGTGCATCCGGAACTTCATTCGCTTTGCAAATTTTTGGTCAATCAACTCGTGACACCAACTGTGATTGCGATCGCTCGATGGAGCCGAGCTTGCTGCAGACGGTCTTTTTGCAAAACGACCGCGAGATGCTTTCAATACTCGATAAACGCAATGAAAGCTGGGTCGCTCAAGTGGCAGCTGAACTGGGTATGCAACACGTTTCCGTTTTCACCGGTGGCGCTGCAACTCGCCCCAAGCCGAAAAACTACCAAAAATCCATCGCCACCATGAAACTAACGCTTAAACGGTATCAACAAGCCGGCGACAAAAAGAACTACAAGCTGAGCAAACAAAAGCTCGCCACATTCGCAAAGCGCTTTGGCGAATCTATCGCTGACATTCTCAATGACGACGCTGCCGATGACGACGCTGCCAAAGAGGGCAACGAATCCGCAGCGGTGCTCGCGAAAGAGAAACTGAAAGGCCTGGTAGAACGGACATATCTTCGGTCGCTTTCCCGCTACCCAAATGAGCAAGAACTCAAACGCGCACTGGAACACGTTGAGGATTCCGCTGATCCCGTATCTGGAATTCGCGACCTCACCTGGGTACTGGTGAACACTAAGGAATTTATCGTAAATCACTAATCCCCGTCTCATACGGCGACAATCACACAACTCTTCACGATGCGAAAGGACTAACATGGCATTGCACAGAACATGCGACGGAGTTCAACGGCGCGACTTCCTTCGGGTCGGCATGATGGGCGGATTAGGACTCACTTTGTCCAACTATCTACAACTTGCTCAGGCAGGGAATGTTAAAGACGCCCCGGCCAAGGCAGGTATCTTCATTCATCTCGCTGGTGGTCCATCGCACATGGATACCTTTGACATGAAACCCGACGCTCCGAAGGAATACCGGGGGACATTTAATCCCATCAAAACGAACGTTCCTGGTGTCGAATTCTGCGAGCACTTGCCATTGCTGGCCAAGTGCGCCGACAAGTTCGCTATTCTCCGTGGCGTTTCCCACACCCTCGGTGCCCACCGCTTGGGAACAGAATATGTGAACACGGGAACTCGTCCCTTGGCGTCACTGGAATATCCCGGCTACGGTTCAGTCATGCTGAAGGAGAATGAACACGATCTCCCCAACGACCTGCCGCCATTTGTGACAATACCGAACAGTCCGCAGCGACCAGGATTCCTGGGAGTGAAGTACGCTCCGCTCAAGACGGGATCGACGCCCCAACCAGGTGTACCGTTTTCGGTTCGGGGCTTTAAACTATCTGGCGGCTTAAAAATTTCCGACATCGAGAAACGCAACAACTTGCTCAACGATCTGGATCAAACTTTCGCCAGCATCGAGAAGCAGAATCAATTGCTGGAAGGGCTCGACAAGTTTGGCCAACAAGCTCACGCGATCATCACTTCGCCTCGTTCTCGCGAAGCTTTTGATGTCAGCAAAGAGTCGCCAGCCTATTCTAAGAAATTTGGCGAAGAATCGTTTGGCATGAGTTGCCTCCTCGCTACTCGCCTCGTTGAATCGGGTGTCAAATTCGTTTCGATGTCACTAGGTGGCTGGGACACACACCGCGACAACTTTACCAGCCTCAAAGAGCAGCGTTTACCGCCACTAGATCGTGGTGTTTCCGCCTTGCTCACGGGACTTGAAGAAAAGGGCCTACTCGAATCGACCGCAGTCTTCATCACTGGCGAGTTTGGAAGAACTCCGAAGATCAACGAGCGCACTGAAGAAGGTGGTCGCGATCACTATCCTCGCTGTATGTTCATGTTGATGGCAGGCGGCGGCATTCAAGGTGGTCAAGTTGTAGGTAAAAGCGACGCGAAAGCAACTCTTCCCGACGGCGAAGGTTTTACACCTGATGACGCCGCTGCAACTTTCTATCACAACCTTGGTATCGACCCGACGAAGGAATACCACTCCGATACGGGCCGACCGATCGCAATCGTCCGCGATGGTAAGATCATTCGAGAGTTGTTCAGCTAGAACAAATCACTGGCAAGACAATCAACCAAGAGCCCGGTTGTTCGCAACCGGGCTCTTTTTTTGTGTTGACTCGAAACTTGGCGACGAGCTGGAAAAAGGAAACTGCTCTACCTGCGTACATTTATTTCAGCACGATTTCATGGTAAATTCCGTCCCCGATAAATAACCGAGTCCAATAAATAATCGAGTCCGATTCTCGAACCAGTGGTAGAATACAGCGGTCCCGCAGTTTCATGCCAGATCCACAACTAACGCCAAAACCCGCACTTACGCATCTCCATGAACCTCAAACGAACATCCCAAGGCTTCCTCCTGATGGCGCTTCTAGCGTTCGTAGGGTTTGTATTGGTGTATGTGCCGCCGAAAATCGTAGCTCAATACGAAGCCGTATCCAAGCTAGGGACGGTTTGGGTATACGTCTATTTCAGCGTCGTGGGTCTCGGCGCTTTGCTATTCCTTGGGGCGACCACCACCACGATTTGGAGTCTGTGGTCCGCGGGACGCCGGAAACGAAAACGTCGCATTCAGCGCGACAAGAGCCCGAGTGATCTGTCAGTAGATGAACAACATGCCGAGATCAACGATAACTTCGCCGTCATCGATAACCTGACGCGCGACGCAACGGTCGGAAAACAAGTCCGCGGCGAGATAGAGCCGATGGTGCAGAAGATCGAGAATAAGCGGCAGTCACAAAAATTAGAAATCGTGGCCTTCGGAACGATCTCCAGTGGCAAGTCTTCATTGCTCAATACACTGGCTGGACGCGATATTTTTGATAGTGATCCCAAGGGTGGCACAACAACTCGACGAAATGAAGTTCCCTGGCCCGGAATGGACAAGGTTTTGTTAGTCGATACGCCCGGTCTAGGGGAGATATCGGGCGAACATCATGCCAGCATCTCCGCAGAAGCGGCCCGCGACGCCGATATCGTACTGTTGGTCGTCGATGGTCCCCTTCGCGACACGGAGCACCAACTGCTAACTCAACTTGGAAAAATGGAAAAGCGAATCTTGCTTTGTCTGAACAAGCAAGACTGGTTTGACACATCTGACCAAAACTCACTCCTTTCGCAACTCACGGATCAAGTTCGCGGCGTGATCGATAAGAACAACATTGTCGCTGTCCGGTCGAGTTCCGCACAACGGCTACGCATGCGAGTTGCGGCGACTGGCGACCAAGTTGAAGAAATCGTAGTCGAGCCACCGAACATTTCCTTTTTAGCGCAACGGATGCTAGGCATCATCGAACGGGATGGACGCGAATTGATTCTCGCCAATCTATTGCTGCAGTCGCGTGGTCTGGTCGAAACGACTCGCGTTCGAGTTAAAGAATCGATCGATGAAGCGGCGTGGGGGATCGTCGACCGACATATGTGGGGAGCCGGTGGTGCAGCGGCGCTCAGTCCACTCCCCATATTGGATCTATTGGCTGGAAGCGCCATCACCACCAAAATGGTCATGGAGCTCGCTCGAGTCTATCGCCAAGAGATGGACATGGAAACGGCGGTCAATTTGCTCGGACAGTTGGGAAAGAATCTGATTGCGATTCTGGGCGTTAGCGCAGCCACCCCGGCAATCGCGTCCGCGATCGCATCTGCTCTTAAGACCGTTCCGGGCGCTGGAACGATCGCTGGTGGAATGTTGCAAGGCACGGTGCAAGCGATCGTCACGCGTTGGATTGGCGCTGTGTTTATCGAGTATTTCAAGAACGAAATGCACCGCCCCGAAGGCGGACTCGTCGGCTTAGCGCGTCGTCAATGGACCGAAGTGACCTCGCCGGACCAACTCAAGAAAATCATTGCCGCTGCTCAGGCACACCTCTTCGACAACGGCGATGACAACGACAACGGCAACGACAACGACAACGACAACGACAACGACAACGACAACGACGATGAGGACGACGAATGAGCGAAAAGCGGTCGGTGCCGGAATCTACGTCCGAGTCCACAACGAAAAACAAAGTCGACGGCAGTTCATACGACGGAGCGCTGACAAGCATTCGAGCGACGTTGGACAAGATCCACGGTTGCTCGGATGCCGAACGCGAACGATTGCGAGACGATCTCAAGCAGTTAGAGGAGATGGCAAATAAGCTCTCCTCGGGACAAGTTGAAATCGTCATCTTCGGCGAGATTAGTACGGGCAAGTCGGCATTAATCAACGCCTTGATCGGTGAGCAGTTGGCGGCGGTCGATGTGCAAGGCGGTTGGACGAAGGAAGTTTGGAAGACCGAGTGGGACGGCTGCGGCTATGCCATTCCGGGTTTCGACAGCTCGCGAGTAGTGATCGTTGATACGCCTGGACTCAATGAAGTTGGCGGCATCGATCGGGCAGATATGGCTCGCGAAGCGGCCGGCCGGGCGGACCTCATTCTGTTCGTGACAGACTCCGACCTCAACGACACCGAGTTCACTGCTCTGCAGACCCTCGCCGAATCACATAAACCGGTAATCGTCGTACTGAATAAGGTCGACCTGTACACACCGGAACAACGCGATCGCTTAATGCGAGTTCTCCGTGACGAACGAATTGCCGACATCATTCCCAAAGAACATTTCGTCATGACAGCGGCGGACCCTCGCGATGTGGAGTACGTGATTGAGTCGGTGGATGGCACGACTCGTAATGAGTGGAAGAAGCCGGCACCGAAAGTCGCTGACCTGAAGGGCTTGATACTGGAAGTGCTCGAAAGAGATGGCTTGGCGTTAATCACGCTCAACGCCGCAATGTATGCGGCTGATAAAAGTGACCGGGTCTCTTCGTTACGAATTCGCTTGCGAAATCAGCGCGCGACCCAAACAATCTTGGGCTACGCGGTTCTTAAGTCCGTCGCAGTTGCCTGGAACCCG
>JBLHLE010000630.1:0-5175 GCA_047620805.1 Pirellulaceae bacterium | reverse complement strand
CTATATCGGACCGACCAGATGCCAAAACGAAACGATCAGTCGCTGGCAGCATCATCGAAGTCATGAGATACATAATTCTGAACCGTTGAATTTCCGCGACGGTATCGCCACTAATTCTCTGCGATTCAATTATCGCTTGCGGCAGCGGTTGTTCAGACGTTTTGATAAACTTCTCCATCGCATCGAGATACAGCATCAAATCTTCTGGAAGCACCGACATGGTGGACCCACGTTGACCGAGTCGTTCTGGGGCGCTGGTTGCGGTTAAGCCAAACACGCGTTCGCCCATCAGACCGCAACGAACTTGACCACGAGAGTCAACGGAGCTAACAATCTCCTTCAAGCGTTTCAGGTCGTCATCAGAAAAATCGACGCGAGGTAGCATTGTCCGAATCGTGTCGGTAGCTATTTGGCTCATCGAAATACGTACAAGCTGCGACACCATGAGTGGTTCGTTGGCGAGACTTTCGCCAGCCTTGCTGATGGCGTCGATCGAATCGACAACATCGCTCGGGCGTCCGCGATGGGCATGAACATTTGCCTCCAGTAGCAACATTCTCACGCCAACTCTCAGATTGCTAAGGCAGGGATGGCGCTCGGTAAAGCCGTCGACAAACATCACCGGATATCGAGCCGCTCCACCTTTGCGAGCGGCCTCGTGCATCTTGTTCATTTCCACTTCGTACGTGGCTAGCAGCGCCTCGGACTTGCCGATTTCCGCCCACGACTCTCCTAAAATCGGCCCTCCGTCATTGCTGCTGACAAGAGGAATATTTTTCGAGCTCGTCACAAAATCCTTACTGTCGAACTTCGAAATCGCCTCCATCCATAACTTTGTACAGTCTTCCTGCCCCGTGGAAACTTTGTAATATTCGGAAAGCTCCTCCGCTGTAGTTGGCTCTCCGCGATCACGAATGGCAATCACCATCGCCTCCGCTCGCTTGGCGGCACCTAGCCTCCAGATCAACAATCCAGCGACACTTGCAAAAATGATCGCGACCAGCAACGCGACATAGACTAGACATGAGCTTCCACACCCATTCTTCTTTTGTCCGTTTGCTGCCGTTATTTCGGAAGGAATTATTTCGGAAGGAATTGTTTCGGAAGGAATTGTTTCGGAAGGAGATTCTGCCGACATAACTGCTCACTGATCGAAGAATTGAAATCACATGCTGAAAGTATCTTTATCGCATCTTGCAACGCGCGCGGCAATCCAACGCGGAAGGGCGGCTGTTGTAGTCGTAATTCGGTCCAGTACGGACAATCTTTTGAAGGCGTTGGATAATACGCCTGTCACTTTCCCAGATCAGCAGCGCCAGGGGAGGTAACTCACACACAAGAACGCAGCGTCAAAGCGATCCGAGTGGGAAAGTAGCTTGGCAGCGCACTAAAAAAGGACCCGCGGCATTAATCAATGCCATGAGTCCTTGGTGTGCTGTACTCTACTCGTCGCCACCTGCGACTCGAGCGAGTGAGAAGCTTATTGAACTATTGCTGCCAGTTCCGCTTCAATTTGTGCAGCCAATGCTGTAGCACCAACGCGTTGAGCGTGTTGCTGCCGTAGAAGACGGCAACCGGTTTGCGTCCAAACGCGAACTTCGCGTTGAGTTGTGCCTGTAGCATCTAGGAATCGGACCGAAGTGGGAGTGACGTCTTCGATCTCGATCCGGTTGTCGATCGTTTGGTATTCGACCGACAACTGGACGATGCGATTACAATCGTCATCCTCCCATGTAGTGCTGTGATTTGCCATGATTTCACTCCCAAAGTTGCTTGTAATAATGCGGGTATTAAACCGCAAAACGGTGTTGTTTCGATAACGTCGGATTGCAGCGGCGAAAACTTCGCCAAAATTGAGTGTTTAACGATAATTTCAGGTCCAAATACCGCAAGGGCAAATCGCCTAATAAACATTAAATACCCTCGTAGACACGAGTAATTCGAGTCTCTCGGCTCCAAATCCCACCAGAGGGGTGGAGTTCCTAACGAATCCCCCACCCATAAGGGGTTCCTCATGCGACCGACCGCTATCCGCAAAATCCAAATTAGCCCGGCGAGCGCGCTGTTCTCCGAATCATGTCGTGCCTCGATCCGCTTGGTACAATCCGTTGTCAACAACAGTGTCGGAGCAACAAAATGCGTCTATCGGGAAAACGGGCGGTGATTACTGGCGGTGGCAGAGGGATTGGGCGGGCCATGGCCTTAGCCTTTGCCAACGAAGGCGCCGACATCGCGGTGATGGCTCGCAGTCAGAATGAACTGGACGAGGTAGCGGAGCTAGTCCAAGAGATCGGCCCCAAATGCCATCCGGCCCGTTGTGACGTCACCGACTTTGAACAGGTGGATCGCACCCTGCTCGGCATCGGCGAATCATTTGGTTCGATCGACATTCTGGTCAACAATGCAGGCGGTGGCGATGAGCGAACAACGGTTGGCGACGACGACCCCAATCGCTGGTCGGACGTCATCGACCTCAACCTCAAGAGCGTTTACTACGTTACTCGCCAAGCGTTGCCCTATCTCCGCAAATCAGCTTCCGCCATCGTCATCAACGTCGGCTCGGGAATGGGACATCAACCGCGCATCGGCAATAGTTCTTACAACGTCGCTAAAGCTGGGCTGTGGATGCTAACGCGTTGTCTCTCCATGGAACTATGGGACGATAACATCTGCGTCAACGAACTAATTCCCGGCCCCGTTCACACTGAACTCACTAAAGACATATTCCCGGCAGGCGAAAAGCACCCCGCAATGACCAGCGAGTTTATCAAGCAACCAGAAGACGTCACATCGCTCGCCGTTTTTTTAGCAGAGCAGGGGAGCAACGGGCCGACTGGTCAATCGTTTAGTCTGGCACGGCGACCAATATAGGCCCAGAGTAGCATGATCACTGGCCAACATAGACGGTGTGAAAGAAGCGAATATTAACCGTAGAAGCAAAGATACGCAGTCGCTTCCTTCACTTGCACTTGAAACTTCTGATTCGCTTCGACGCAAAACTCACTGCCTGCCGCGAACGTTTGAAATTCGTCGCTACCAGGTAGCTTGGCTGCGAGTTCGCCAGAAGTAATCTTCATCCGTTCGGGTTCACTCGTTCCGAATTCGTAATCGCCAGCGGCCATCACACCCGCCGTGACGCGGCCTTCACGATTCTCAAAACCAATCGACTTTACGGCGCCGTCAAAATATTCGTTTACCTGCACCTGTCTAACTCCAAAATGGAAACCACCAATCCGTTAAAAAATTCACTCTGCGATTCTAATCCATGAATCCGTTGATGGAAGCGGTACTTCGGCGAATCAACCAAATATCGAGACCAACGAACCGGTAAGATCGAAGCAGAGACAAATATGCGAAAACACGGGTAGCGGGGCTCGCCATAGCTCGGGCCGACCCTGTACAGCCACGTGGTTTGCCGCTTCAGGCCAGAAGTCTAGCACCAGTCGCTTCGCGCTTCGCGCAGACGAACACGAGCGTCCCGCGCGAAACGCTCATGCCAAGATGGCGGGCACTGGCGCTGCGCTGGAGAGGTAACTTGCGACTCTATCTTCCGGTGTGAGTACGCGTGTTCCGCCGGCCTGCGGCGAGTTCCTTTAAGCGGCGTTGCAAGTAACTGTGCGAGACCTCGCGAGCTTTCGCTTGATCTGCCTCGTCGTAGTCCCAAAACTCTTGCACGATCGCTTCGCATTGCGGGTAATGCGAACCATCATCGCCCACTCGCTCCCGCGTGTCCGCGAGGCGTTTCTTGAGACGGGCCACGAGCTCTGCGTTCTCAGGCTCGCTATAGATGTTTTGAGCTTCCTGTGGATCGTTGACCAAATCGTACAGCTCCCATCCCGCCGGAGTCTGATAACCGCCGTCGTAATTGCAGCCGTAATAGTAAATCAACTTGTGAGTCTTGGTGCGGATGCCGAGGTGTCCGGGATTATCGTGATGAGCCATATGCATCCAGTATCGATAGTAGGCCTCTTGCTTCCAGCCCGTGGGCTCTTTCCCAGTCTCCAATAGCGATTTGAACGAACGACCTTGCACCGACTTCGGAATCTTGGCGCCAGCAAACTCGAGCATTGTGGCGCAGTAATCGACATTCTCAATGATCGTATCGAGCCGCTGTCCGGCGGAAACAGACTTCGGATAACGAACCAAAAAAGGCATCCGCTGCGACTCTTCATACATCCAGCGTTTGTCTTGGTAATCGTGCTCGCCAAGCATGAAACCTTGATCGCCGGTGTAAATGATTAACGTATCGTCGAGCTGTCCGGAGTCTTCGAGGTGCTTGAATAGACGCCCCAAGTTGTCGTCAATCCCTTTGACGCATCGCAGGAATTTTTTCAGATAGGCATTGTAGGCAAGTCGAGTGTTTTCTTTAGTGCTATGATTCGCTGGATCGTAGTCCGTAGGAAACTCATTGGGATACATTTTCGGCAGATCTCGAGAATAGGATCGCCGCGGATTGCGATTCCCAATCGAAGTCCCGATATGCGGAATTAATTCATCGTCGTCACCGCGAGTTGCCAAAGAGCCGAATTTCGCATCGCGCGCCCACAGAGTTTTGGGTTCGGGGATGTCGACGTCGGCAAGATAAGACTCATAACGCTTGGCATTATCAAAATAATCGTGCGGTGCTTTGTAGTGGTGCATCAAGAAAAATGGCTTGTCTTGATCCCATCCTTCTTTGAGCCAATCCAGTGTCAGATCGGTAATGGCGTCGGTTGAGTGCTTACCATCGAACTTGATTAAGTTCTTTCCCCACGGCTTGTCGCCACGAATGCGGAACTCGGGATTATGGTATTTGCCTTGCCCCGGTAGCACACAGTAATAATGAAAATCAGCCGGTTCGGCTTTCAAGTGCCACTTGCCGATCATCGCTGTGTGGTAGCCGGCCTTGCCCATTTCAATGGCCAACATCTGCTTCCCCGGATCGACTCGCCCGCCAAGATCGAAGGCGCCATTGATGTGGTTGTATTGCCCGGTGAGCACACACGCTCGAGACGGTGAGCAAATCGAATTGGTGCAAAAAGCGTTGCTCAACAAGGCACCTTCTTTTGCCAGTCGATCGATATTCGGTGTGGGAGCAATCTTCGCCAAACGGCTTTCATAAGCCGATATCGCATGCGCCGCGTGGTCGTCGGACATGATGTACAGAATGTTGGGTCGATCTGCGGCAGCTGCCAG
>JBLHLE010000629.1:0-5187 GCA_047620805.1 Pirellulaceae bacterium | reverse complement strand
GTCGTCGTCGTCGTCGTCGTCATCATCGTCGTCGCCATCAGCTTTTTTCGAGTCGTCGCTACCTGCTCGTGTTCTGGGGCTACCAGCGCCGGAAAGCGGACCTCGACCTGGCGAATGACCAGATGGGCGTTGGAAACTTGGTCGGTCCCCGCCGCGACCATTTCGACTTTGCGAGAAGCGTTCGCGCATCTCCTTCATTCCATTGTCGATCTCTTCTTTGGTGATTTTTCCGTCTTTGTTGGCATCGGCGCGACCAACAAACTGCCAAGCTTGTTCAGGCACTTCGTCTTTGGAGACGTGCCCATCGCCGTTCTTGTCAAATCGGTCGATAAAATCGCTGGGACTCGGTGGGCCACCGCGTCCTCGTTCACCGTCGCCGCGTTCCTGTGCAAATACAGGACTCACCATCAAGGCGGCCGCTAGCAATAGAAGAGGTTTTCTCATGTGTGTTCTCCCTAAAGTGTGTTGTTCGTTCCCTCGAAGCGGTAACCTATTGAGCGTCCGCGTCTTAGTGGAGCTTCCAATTCGCTAAGGGTAATACCGAATATCCCAATTGGTCGTACACATTTTGATTGGCGACTGCCGCAACATTTGAGGGATATGGTGCGTTTAAACGATGTTGATCTTTAATCCGAGGCAAGTCGGAACTTTATAAGAGCAAAGCGGTTATAGTTAATAGCGGATCGTGAGAACTCGGCGGATGCAGCTGGTATACGGGTTTCCTTGGCCTAAATGAATATTGTTCGCGGTGGCGTAGGCGACGAGCGGACAGATCAGCTCCAGGTAGACTTCCGGTCTAATGTGTGTACGGCGGGTTCATGCTTGCGGATTTGGTTACGGGGGTGGTAACGGCGTTCGTCGCGAGAATGCCTCGACCGCGCACATAGGAATAGCAATGAAGAATCCAACCGATAAAGACTCTCCAGCGGAAGCTGTCGAAGGCGTCGATAGTCCCGAGACGCAGATTTGCAATCCTGCGTTCGACGAATTGGTTGAAGAATTCACCGAGCTTCTGCAGCGCGGCGAAAGTCCGTCCGTCGAGACGTACGTCAAGCAGTATCCCGATTTGGCGGAACAGATTAAAGAGCTGTTTCCCTCGATCCTCCTGATGGAGCAACTCCGCCAAAGGAAGTCTGCTGAACGCGGAATGTTGGAACGCCACGGGCGGATGGGAATTTTAGATCTTGAGGTGGTGGGCGACTTTCGTATCATTCGAGAGATCGGTCGGGGTGGAATGGGCGTAGTGTACGAAGCCGAGCAGCAGTCACTTGCGCGGCGCGTCGCCTTAAAAGTCTTGCCCCAACGCATGCTCTCTTCCAAGACTCAGACCGAGCGATTTCTTCGCGAAGCGAAGGCGGCGGCAAGTTTGCACCATACCAATATCGTGCCGGTGTTTGGAAATGGCGAACAAGACGGTATTCATTATTATGCCATGCAGTTTATCGATGGCGTCGGCTTGGATGTGGTGCTGGTCGAACTGCGCAATTTGGCGAGCGACGAAGATGAACGCGAAGTTTTTATCTCGCATCCGGATTCAGCCCTGACCGCCCGCTCGACGGTCAATCAATTATTGACCAAACAGCTAACCGTCCGAGGTGATTCCAGGTCATCAGATAACCATGGTAGTCCGCCAACCAAGATGGAAACGGAGCCTGTCCGACCGCGCGTCGTATCGGACCTGCTCGGCCAACTCTATTGGAAGAATGTTGCTCGCATTGGTGCGCAAGTCGCGGACGCCTTACAACATGCTCATGACCACGGCGTGCTGCATCGCGACATCAAGCCGGGGAATATTTTATTGGACACGGGAGGTGAGGTTTGGATTACGGACTTTGGACTTGCCAAGTGTCTGGAGCAAGAAAACTTTACAAAGACCGGCGATGTGGTCGGGACTCTTCGCTACATGGCGCCTGAGCAAATGGACGGAGAAGCGGATCGTCGTAGCGAAGTCTATAGTCTCGGCGTGACGCTCTATGAATTGTTGGCGTTGCGGCCCGCCTTCCCTGACAAAGCGGCCCTCGCTCGGCAGTTCGGCAATAGCTCTGTGACTCGTCCTAGTGAAATCGTGGCGGGCGTCCCCAGGGATCTCGAGACAATCGTCTTGAAAGCGATGAACGAAAATCCTGTGGCTCGCTACACTACTTGCGACGATTTAGCCGCCGATCTGAATCGATTCATCGACGAGCAGCCCATTCACGCGCGGCGAGCAACGGTCGTCGAACGCGGTGTGCGTTGGGCGAAAAAGAACTGGGCAATCGCGTCACTGGGTTTAACCGCAATCGCGCTTTCGATCATGCTTGCGGTCGTCGGCTTTGTTGGGAAATTCCAAACAGAGAGCGCGTTGGCCGATGTTCAAAAAGAACGTAAATTCGCCCAGGACAAAGCCGTTGAAGCGACAGACGCAATGACTCGCGCCGTCAAAGAACGCAATCGAGCACAAGTCGAGTTTTCGCGTGCCGAGACCAATATGCGACTCGCAGTAACCGCGATCGACGAAATTTTTGAGAAGATCGCTTCTCGCGGTGTTGCTCATTCATTGATCCTCGACCCCGACGACGATAACTCGCCACGCTACGAGAGCGTGCCCACCGACGCAGATGTCGAAATGCTGCAAAGTCTTTTAACCTTTTACGACGATTTGGCTCGAAACAATCCCGACCAATTGCAATTGGAAAGAGCGCGCGCTCTGCGGCGAGTTGCCGATATTCAAAACCGTTTGGGCAATCAAGAAGAGGCCGTCGAAGCGTGTAACGAAGCGATTTCAATTTGCACTAAACTGGTGCAGGCCGATCCGTTGTTGGTGCAGTTCGATTCAAATACTACAGATTATAAGGACTTTGGCACCATTCAATCGACCACGGATTTGTTGGCGGTCGGCAATCGTATCGCAACTGTTTTCGTCTCGACGGCTGCAACAGCTCCCGCTGCACCGGATCCCGCTGCACCGGATCCCAGTGCACCGGATCCCAGTGCACCGGATCCCAGTGCCGTCGAGATGATCGAGCAGCTGAAACTCGCCGAGGCCGCGCTTTTGGAGTCCGTTGCAAGTTACGGCGTTCTCGCACAGGTTCATCGGACGATGGGGAAATTTTACGATAGCCAGCGGGCCTTCAACGCCGCACGCAGTCTTATTCTCGCCCAATCGATTGTTATTCGCGCCAGACCTGAGGTTCGTTTTGCTCTGGCCAATACTCTGAATTCCGTAGGTCGGATGTTACCAGTAGGCATCAATATCGGTCCTGGTCACGGTGGTCCTGGTCACGGTGGTCCTGGTCACGGTCCTGGTCCTGGTCCTGGTCCTGGTCACGGTCCCGGTCCCGGTCACGGTGGGCCCGGTCGTGGTGGCGCGGGCGGACGCGGGGCTGGCGGATCCGGGTACGGACTCGGCCCTGGTGGTTCTGGAAATGCTCCGAATGTTGGACGGGGTGGCCCGCAGCGGCCAGGCGGTCCGGCTCAGCTTGGCGACGCGGAACGGGCTGGTCAGCGCAAAGGCAATTCGCGGGACGGTAAGTTTCACGTCGGCTCCGGGCGTGTCGGTCAGGGTGCTGGTCCCGGGCGCGTTGGCAACGGCCAAAAAGGTGGTGAAAGTCGTTGGAGCGGTACGACTCGTTCGGGTCGGCATGGTCCAAATCACCCGTCGGACTACTGCCGCGAAGCACTGCTAATCCTCAAGGGATTGGTAGCCGAACAACCCGACAATCCGCGCTATCAAATGGCGCTTGTTCATTGCTTGAAGAATCACATGTTGTTTCGAGTTGAATTCGAGCCGCCGCAGGAAGGCGACCCGCCGGCACCGGAGGCAACTCCTCAGGAGCTTGCGCTAAAACTGCTTCGCGAGCTGAGTCGTCGTTGGCCCGAACAGCCGCAATACCAATTCGAACTCGCGGACACGCTTTCCTTAACGCCACAAAGACCTGTCGATCGCGAGCAACATTTGGAATGGCTTCGCGAGGCGAAAGTGATCATGGTCAAATTGCACGACAACTTTCCGGCCATCGAACAACATTCCGCGTTGTTGGCGAGTATTCATGGCAAGTTGGGTGTCGTCCTGCGAGATCTGAAGCAATGGGATGAAGCCGACCAGAATCTTCTGGCTGCGATTGCACTACAGCAGAAGTTGTCGGAGGGAACTTCCGCCTCTCACATCCATCGCATGACATTGCATTCCAGTCTGTTGGAGCGAGCCAATGTGCTGCGCGACAAAGGCGACTTGGAGCAGTCTCGGGACTTGCTTAATGCAACGATTGCATCGATCGAGGCTGAATCCGACAGCCAAGAAAATTCGCCCTGGAGTCACAACCCGTTTACCAAACGCATCACGGCAGGTTTCTATCACAGCCTTTCCCTGACCTACAAAAAACTGGGCGACGACGTAGCCGCAGAGCAAGCTGAGGAAAAATCGAAAGAGTTTAGTCGCAATCCATTCTGGCATCGATTCGGCCATCGCAAGTGAGTTGAAGAGCTTCGTCAGCGTAGCAATGCCGGCTATTGTCGTCGGTTTCTGACTGTTGAGATGAGCGAGCGGCTCTCTGCTCGCCGAGGGATACGCGCGTGACGCGGCGTGACGTAGCCGTTGCCGCCAACGGCGTTTTTGTCCTCCGCTGTACTACGAGTCGTTCCTCGTCGCCCTGAAAATTTACTTGATGGTGCTGGTTCTCGAAGGTAACGTAGTTTGACGCGTCAAATCGCTCAGGTGTGCTTATCGGTGACAATGAAACCGGTGGGTCTCCCGCTATCTGCTGATTGTTCGCGCAATTACAATTACAATTACAATTACAATAACAAGACTGCTGGTTTTGGGGTCTTCTCCTTGTTCCATTCGTTGAGCGTTTGCCGAGGTTCCGATGATAAATAAGATTGTAGTTCTTGGTGGCGGAAGTGCAGGTTTCATCAGCGCGCTTTCGTTGAAGCAGCGTTTGCCTCATCTCGACGTGACCGTCATTCGCTCGAAGTCAATTGGCGTTATCGGCGTTGGCGAAGGTACTACATTCACGATCCCCAATTTCTTCCACGGCTATTTGGGAATCGATCCTAGCGAGTTCCATCGCAGGGTCCAGCCGACGTTTAAACTTGGGATCCGCTTTCTGTGGGGCCCGCGGGAGCGATTTCATTACAGCTTTACCAGTCAGCTGGATATTCGCTATACGCAATTGAGTAAAGCAAACGGCTATTTCTGTCGAGAGACAT
>JBLHLE010000628.1:0-5196 GCA_047620805.1 Pirellulaceae bacterium | reverse complement strand
AGCGCGACGAATCGTCGCCCAAGATGCTACCGAGAAGACGTCCTAAATCCGCCGCGACTGACTCGTAGTTTAGCGCCCCGTAATCGACGATTCCTGTCAGTTGGTTGCCGACGAACAACAAGTGGTCGTGCCATAGATCCCGCAGGCAAGGTTGCAGTTGAAACGATAGTTGTGCGGCCTGTAACTGCCGCTCGACTTCGTCCGCGCGAGCTCGAAAATGTGCCAATACCCGCGCAGCACGCATTTGCAGCGGCGAGTCAAGGTTACTTAGTCTGTACTGAATCGCATCTGCGTCAGTCGCTCGCATCTCTTTCACCAATTTCAATCGACTACTTGCGCCCGCCGGAATTCCAGTTTGAGGTTTCAGGGATTGAGTTGCCAGATGAAAACGCGCTATCGCGTGCATAGCCTGCTGCAGGCGTTCTGAATTTGGATCGGCAGAAAAATCCGCGACACCGGGCAACCACGCAGTGAGTTCCCAGAAGCTGCCAGAGTGTTCAAAGTAGGAGCGACCAGAGTTGGTTCGCAGGGGTACTGCCAATGGAATTCGCGAGTCGGTGGCTGCGTGCGCGACCGCCTGATGTATAAATTGCAGGCGGTTTTGCGTCGGGTGTGCTTTCGCCCAGCGTCTCAAACAAAGTCGTTGGTCGTCGGGAAAAGATAGTCGCCAAAGCTCCCCGCCGCTGAATCCACCACCGCCCGCCAAGTACTCGGTGCTGGCGGCGTCGAGCGAGTATTGCTGTCGCACCAGCGTTTTGGAATCCACAATAGCTACCTACCAACAGCACTAAAAATTCAGCATAACGCCGATCCAACTTCGCTTTCGTTTCGCCCAATACGAGGGTGACCCGCGACTTCGACAAATATTGTTAAGCCGTAACGGTTATGCAGGCATAAGGTAAACGAGAAAGGGGAAAAAAGATATTCGGATTCAGCAAGAGGGGAAAAATGAGGTATATTTGAGGTGCTCCAAAATAGCTGTATTGAAGCACCTGCCGCATCTGTAACAAGCATCTGTAACAAGCATCTGTAACAAGCATCTGTAACAAGCATCTGTACAAAGCATCAGTACAAAGCAACTCGCCGAGCATCAGGACTCCCCAATCTCCCGTTGCCGACCGAGCCTCCCAAAATTCCAGCGAGAAAGCCTGCCATGCGTTTCCCTGCTACTGTCCTATCTCTTTTCGCGCTCCTATCGATTACTTGCGTTGCGATCGCAGCGGCTCAAGATGCATCGAATCAGGATAAAGCGGAGGTTACGAAGACTCAAAAGACTGACGAGCAGTCGGCAACAACGGGTGGCGCTGCAGCGGCGTCAGCTACCAAAACAACTACTGCTAAACCTGAGGTTGCAGCTCACATCGCTTTGCTAAAAGACGCCAAGGCGGTAGCTGGATTGGTCAAACTGTATCACAGTGACACGAAGGTATTCGCGGAATTTTCCTCGGCAGATTACGCCAGCGAGTATATCGTATTGATCTCGATCGCTCGCGGGATCGGTCGCGGATCACTTTTAGGTGGTATGAGTTGGGGATTCGGAGACGATTGGGTCTGGCAATTTCGCAAGATCGGCAAGCAAGTCCATATCGTACGCAAGAATGTTCGCTTTCGAGCGAAGAGCGACTCTCCCGAATCGTCGGCCGTCAAGAATGCCTACACCGATTCGGTATTGTTCAGCCTTCCGATCACGACTACGGGTCCTAATGGAGGCGACCTAGTCGACTTGACTTCGGTCTTCATGAGCGACCTGCCGCAGATTTCTCAAGAGTTGCCAGGCTTCATGTTCTCGGCGTCGAAATCGTCGTGGGCTGCCGTCAAAGGATTCAAAGACAACATCGAACTCGAGGTTGCAGCGACATACGCATCGAGCGGACGCGAACAGTTCGATTCTGTCGCGGACACGCGTGGTGTCACGATAAACGTGCATTATTCCATAAGCAAACTACCAACCACCGGATACACTCCACGACTAGCGGACGACCGAGTTGGATACTTCCTGACAGCCATCATGGATTACTCGAAGAAGAGTGATCGCGATCAATTCGTTCGCTACATCAACCGCTGGAATTTGAAAAAAGCCGACGCGAGTGCCAAGCTATCTCCACCGGAAGAACCCATCATTTTCTGGCTCGAGAGAACCGTTCCCTTCAAATATCGTAAACCGATTCGGGACGGGATTTCTGAATGGAACAGAGCCTTTGAAAAGGCTGGTTTTGTCGACGCGATCGAGGTTCGCCAACAGCCCGATGACGCGGAGTGGGACCCAGAAGACATCAACTACAACACATTTCGCTGGATCACGGCCAATGCCGGATTCGCCATGGGGCCGTCTCGCGTCAACCCTTACACCGGTCAAATCCTCGACGCGGACATCATCTTCGACGCCAGCTTCTTGCAGTTTTGGACGGAAGAGTTCGAGACGTTAACTCCCGAGAGTATTGCGGGAATGACCGGCGGTATTATCGATCGTCCCATGAAACATGCCACGGGCACTACTTCGCAAGTGCTGCCACGCAAACTGAATCTGCACGATTGCATGCTCAATCGTGGCATGGCTCAGCAGTACGCATTTGGTAGTGCGGCCCTCATGACTCGCGCCGCAACTCCAGAACAGCGGGCAGAAATGCAGGAGCAGATGATCGTGCAGGGACTCAAAGAAGTCACGATGCACGAAGTTGGTCATACACTCGGCCTGCGACACAACTTCAAAGCGAGCAAGTACCGCAACCTGAAAGACTTGAACAACTCCAGCAAGACTTCGGCGGAGGGCACTGTGGCTTCGGTGATGGATTACACTCCAACAAACATCGCTCCCAAAGGCCAAAAACAAGGCGACTATTACTCAACGACAGTCGGCCCCTACGACGTTTGGGCAATCGAATATGGTTATAAACCGCTCTCCGGTGGGCCGGCAGATGTAGCGGTAGAACTGAAAAAAATCGCCGCCCGCAGCGGTGAAGCCGCGCTGCTTTACGCCACCGATGAAGATACTGGTGGCACTGACCCCGACCCAGACACCAATCGTTTCGATCTTGGCGACGACGCCATCGCCTACGCGAAGTTGCGAGCACAAATCGTTAGTGAAATCATTCCCGACCTGTTGAAGCGAACGACGAAAGACGGCGACGACTACACGCAAGCTCGCCGCGCATTTAACACATTGCTTTCGCAACACGGTCAAGGCATGTTCTTCGTTTCGCGTTACGTCGGTGGTGTCCGCACCTCCCGAACACATAAAGGTGACAAGAACGCCAAAGCTCCCACCGAAATCGTCTCGGCAAAGCTTCAACGCGATTCATTAGCTCTGATCGAAGAACAGGTACTCAGCCCATCGGCCTACCAGTACTCTCCCGAGCTATACAGTCACTTGGCTGCGTCGAATTGGCGTCATTGGGGTGCAACTCGGACCGCTCGCAAAGACTTCCCTGTGCACGATGTAATTGCAATGTGGCAGGCGAGAGTGCTCAGCCAACTCATTTCCTCCGTTACGATCACGCGAATCCACGACTCCGAGCTTAAGATCGCAGCGGACAAAGATGCCTTTACGACCGCTGAATTGTTGGAACGCTTGACGAATTCTATCTTCTCGGAAGTCAATGAGTTCAAGGCAGGTGAGTACACCAATCGCAAACCCTACATCAATAGCATCCGCAGAAACTTGCAAAGAATGTACATGCGACGTCTTTCGATGCTCGCTATGGGATATACATTTGCTCCCGAAGACTGTGCGACGCTGGCTCATTATCAGTTGAGTGAAGTGAGGCACGAGATTGAGCAACTGCTAAAGAAACACCGCAAGGAATTGGATGTCTACACGCTCGCGCATTTACAGGAAACAAGTGTCCGCATCGAAAAGGTACTCGACGCGAGACTCTCGCTACTCGCCCCGTAAGGCAAGTAATGCCGTGTGCCCGTGCAGGAAGGAAGTGAGGCATGGAAGATTTGATCGGCCGCCGTCGATTGTTCATTCTTGCGGCGGTGCCGCTGGTCACGGCCTTCACTTTTGTGGCTCACTATTACCAGGGCCCCTTCCAGAACTTCGTCCGCTATTGGGGTCCGGCAAGCGTTGGCTACGTCGTCTTTTTCATGCTCTGCTGGTTCTTCGTTTTTCCGTGGCGGAAAGCGATACTGCCAATCGTTGTTGGCGTGTTCCTGACGACCTGCGGGCTAGAGTTTCTGCAGTTGTATAAGCCAGATTGGCTGATCGAAATGCGGGCCACTTTTTTGGGACGAGCGATCCTGGGGAATACGTTCAGCTGGTTCGATTTCCCGGCCTACATCGTCGGCGCACTTGTTGGAGCATGGCTGCTGTATAGTTTTGTGAAGTGGTCGGTGGCCGAAGTTGCCGGATCGCGACTCAAATCCAACAGCTAATTCGCGGGACTGGACACTTCTATTGCCAGCTCGATTTCCGCCACGGGCCGCTGCAGCTTGTCGGCAATCGCCTTGGGTGACATCCCTTGCTTCACGAGTCGCTGAACTTGCTCGCGCTCTTTTTCATCCAACGGCAAGAGTGCAGAAGTCGAATGCAGCTCGAAATCGACGATGCGTTCGGCGAGTTTCTCGATTCGTTCAATCGGATCCGAATCGGAAATAAGACCCAATCGCCGCGCTTCGTCGACGGCGGTCTCAAGACGTTTCGATTCCTGCTGAGCCATCAGCACTAACGTCTGAACCACTCGGATCTTCGAGTCGAGTTCCGCTTTGAGACCGCGAGCTGTCTCGTGCAAAGCGACCTCCCAGCGAATGACTTCGTCGGGGGCATCCAGCAGTCCGACATCTTTGGTAGAGACTGGCCGCGTGTCGGCGAACGGTTTCTTCCCGTGCCGCTTCGCTTCTTTCTTGACTTTACTCTGACTGCGAATGTGTCGCCGCATGAGAGTGAAGATCAATATCGCGATGCCAGCGAAGAACAGCACGTACGATAGAGAATTCGCTAGAAGTATCACCGTCAGCTCCCTCCTGTGGAGCTGGATCACGATTGCGACGTGGTCCTTACCGAGTATTCATTACTGGTGCACTACTGATTGCGCGAAACGCACAAACTACTCTGGGTTACTACTCTGGGTTACTACTCTGGGTTACTACTCTGGGTTACTACTCTGGGTTACTACTCTGGGTTACTACTCTGCGTTACTACTCTGGGTTACTACTCTGCGTTACTACTCTGGGTTACTACTCTGCGTTACTACTCTG
>JBLHLE010000627.1:0-5202 GCA_047620805.1 Pirellulaceae bacterium | reverse complement strand
GATTCGTCACGGTACGCGCTGCTGGTTGCGATGGATTGCCGAACTTCCTTGCGGCTCCAAGCGTCGGTTGGGAATTCAGATTTGCGTTGGGGTTGGCGAATCGTGGAGCGGCAGACTGTGGGGGGGAAGCCGTCGTTGTGGTGCGCCTAATTGTGGAGTGTTGATGGGTGGCGAATAGCTTTGACTAATTTGTCCGCCACTCGGTTGGTTGAGCGGTTGGCCCAACTGTTGGTATGATTGAGTCGGCTGAGTAACAGAATTGAAACCACGCGAATTGAAACCACGCGAATTGAATCCAGGGGCGTTGAATCCAGGGGCGTTGAATCCAGGGGCGTTGAATCCACTGGGATTTTGCGCGGGGCGAGTCTCTGGACCACTCGATACCCGGCTTTGGTTGATTGGGCTGTTGGGGCTGACGGCGTTTTCGAAGATGGGAGTTTCATTCGACGCTCTTAGTCGTCCGATTCTTCCGTCGGAGATGGTTGGATTTTGAACGCGATTGGTTTGCGATGCGGTGGCACCAGCTTTAACACTACTCGCTGCTCTGGCCTTGTTCGAGTTTCGGAATGTGGGCGCGGTGACGTTAGCCGGCCGAGTCACGTGGGAGTCTGAAGAAATGGAGTCTGAAGAAATGGAGTTTAGCAGAATGGGGTTTGGCGAATTCTCCGGCTCACCTTCTCTTAACTCTAGGTCTTCACGTTGAACGTCGGCGACCGGATCGGAGGTAATTTGTGCGCGAGCAAGGAGGGCCGCGCCAAGAACAATCACTACCATTGTCGTTGCTTTAAACCAACTATTGTGCATCCCTAAATCCTTTTTGTGTGAACGCGTAGTGTGAAATTTATCAATCGTTCGCATGATTCTCTCCCGAACTATTGCCCAACTCTTAGACGACCGAGTTCGTGCTGCGTCTCGTCCGTTTAGAATCCCAGACCCGCTGCTTGGTTGATCAATGTTTTCAGCTTCAATTCGATGATTTCGTCTTGAGCCTGTTGGCGAGCGTCGAGCTGACCTCGTAACGCTGCGACTCGTTTTTCCAATTCTTCAATTTGCCGTTCGCGGGCTTTCATCTTGTGTTTAAAAATAGTTTCGAGCTGCTTGCGAGCTTCTTGAATCATTGGCTGTCGGTTCGGCCCCTGCGAATCTTTCAGAAGGCCGACGATCGCTGCGTTTAGCTGTGCCTGTTGGTCAATCGACGGATTCCAGCCAGGTACTTCGTCGCTTTCGCGCGGCAGTGACTCGACGACGGCACCACTTGGAGTTGGGTTGGACTTGAATTGCTCGAGTGGTTGCACTCGCTGCTGTGACTTGAATTCTAAGCTGGGAAAATCTTGGTTTGGTTCCGGACTGGGAATTGGTACTAACGGCTGTGGGTCTTTGTCATTTCGATTCGAAGTTGGTGGTGTCAGTGGTTCGCCAAGTTGCGTTTCCAGGGGGACGATTTCGCTTGCGGCAGGATCGGATTCTGCCAGTGGGATTGGGACGAAGTCTTGCGCATCAAGTAGCCAACTGGACAACACGCAGAACGATATTGCTAAACAAATTGTCGACTTCATTTCTGACCCTCAGGTTAAAGCAATTGTTAGTATTGATAGCTGTGCGAAGTGGGAATCCGGAGTTGGTAAATACATAATTCTGGTTTCGAGTGTGCTAAAAGTCGGAGGCTTGTTCCAATGCCTCAATAGTTCGTTGTACAGATTCGATATCGTAGTTCCACGAATCGCGTAGGGTTCCGGTCGGCAGCGGCTGTTGGTTTTCACTGGACTCCAGCACAGCCATGTCCAACTCGATTGTGTTGAGTTCGACTTGGACTTGTTCGTCATCCATGCTAGGAAGCGATCGCGCTGGCGCGGCCATCTCAGTGACGATTTGAGGAACATCGGCCATCATTGGCGATACGCCAGGAGGCTGCAGGTCAGAGACTAGTCCATCGTCAAGGTAGGGCTTCTCATCTTGATACGCCATTAGATTCCGACGGTGAGATTCGATGCTTAGACTCGGAAGTGAATAGTAAAGCCAAGGTAGCAGAAAGAATACACCGGCCGCTAAGACACCGCTTCCAAGAACAGGAGCGATCAACAATAAATGCCACCAGTGATACTTGCGGCGTTTTTTCTGTGGGACAAGAAGTTTTGGAACTGGTTTGCGGACTGGATCCTGCAGGTGGTTTAAGTACTCCACGAGAATTCGTTGAAGCTGATTCGCATCTTGGATTCGGTTGTCCAGATCTCGGTCCATGAGGCGACTGACCAGGACTTGCAACTCGGCCGGAATTTCCTCGTTGGATTGTTGCACCGGCACGGGTTGTTCGTGGCAGATCTTATGCAGTACGGCGATTGGGTTTTCTGCCAGAAACGGTGGTCGTCCAGTTGCCATGAAGTAAATCACGCTGCCGAGGCTGAACAAATCACTGCGCGGATCGATGACTTCGCCGTGAGCTTGTTCTGGCGACATATAGTGTGGAGTGCCCGCGACAAAACCCGTCCTCGTGAGGCTGGCGTCGTCGGCAGCTCGGGCGAGTCCAAAGTCGGTAATCTGAACTCGATTAAAACCATTGTCGAGTAAGATGTTTCCCGGTTTGATGTCGCGATGGACTAAGCCCTGTCGATGTGCCGCAGAAAGTCCCGCAGCGATTTGGTAGGCGATGCGGACGATGTCTCGTACTGGAAGCGGTCCTTTTTGGTCGACGTAACGTTGTAGTGAATCGCCGCTGACCAAAGGCATCACAATGTAGGGAATGTTTTCGTGCGATTCGATACCGTGGATTGCGACGACGTGCTCGTGGACAACGGCGGCAGCAGCGCGGGCTTCGCGGATGAAACGTTGTCGAGCAGTTCCGCTGACGGCCAGATGTGGAGCCAGCATTTTCATTGCTACCCAGCGATCGAGCTCCGCGTCGTATCCTTTGAAGACGACGCCCATTCCTCCTCGACCAATTAGACGCTCCACTTCGTACTTGTCGACTCGACCCAACCACCCCGGCCGTTCAGTGGCTCCAAATAACTCGTGAAACCCATACGTCTCGCCCCCCAGCTCGCTGGGACTTGAGTCCTCGGAAAAACTCTCGCGATTATCTGCGTCCGCATTGAGCGAGTTGACGGCGGCTGGCTCTTCGTCGAGCCATTCGCGGACTTCCATCGTGTCATCATGACGGAGTAGCTGAGCGCCGCGGGTCCACCACCAATCGTCTGCCGCGATCGTCTCGAGTTCGTTCTGACAATGCGTGCAGGTGTCGAGGTGTTCGATAAGCCGTTGCTGTTCGTCACCGCCAGTTTTCTCTTCCATGAGGCGCAGCAGCCGCGTTCTGTCGCAGTCTTGCGAATGGTCCATGATCATGACAAGTCCTCCTCGCGCGGTAAGTCGCTGCTCATCCATTCGGGATTCGCGTATTTTGAAATCTCGTCGCGCAAGCGTTTCATCACGCGGCTACGGGCAACATAAATAGCACCGACGGATAGTCCCAGCTCCAGAGAGACGCGAGCAACACTTTGCCCGCCGACAAAGGTTCGTGTAAATGCTTGCCAAGTCGTCGGCTGGAATTCGTTGCGGACTCGGGCTGCCGCCCAGGCGAAAACTTCCCGCATGTATTCGATGTCGACGGCGTTTGCAGTGTCGGGCGTGGGATGAGCTTGAAACAAAGATTGCATCCCCGCTGCCGGGAGTTTCGCGATTCCGTTTTTCGATCCAGCGCAACATGACGTTCCGCGCCACGCGATAGAGCCAACCGCGAAAGGTCCCCTTGCTGCGATCCGGCTCCCATTGCTGAACCACCTTGGCGACGCGACTCATTACCTCTTGAGTGGCATCGGCGGCGTCGGCGTCTTGCAGGTTCATGCGACGAGCTAGACGGAAGACGACGGGCTGGTAAAGCGAGACAAACGTCTCCCACGCGTCGTGGTCAGCCGGATCGTGCAATCGCAGGATCAAACTTGAGCGGGTATCCGGAATGATGTTTTGCATACGATCCTACTTTTCGGAGTCCAGAAATTCCGTTGCTGCAACGTGGCAGGATGGGCATTTGACCTGTCGGTCACCTGACGAATTCCTAGACATCTCACTTAGCTACATACGAATTACCGGCAAATCTTTCACGATTCTCACACATTATGTCATTTCTTTGGAATGCCAGCTTTGCCAGCAGCGCCCATTTTTATGAAGCAACAGCACAAGTCGAACGGCGGTTGGCAAAAAAAACGCTGGAATGTCGGCGAGCAACGGGCTGCTAGACGCTTCAAATGAAGGGCCCATTGGAGTTTGCATCAGCGCTAGTAGGCGTGGAGTTGGTTTGTTATATTCTTCGGACCGCAGAAGTCGCTATGTGGGAGCTGAGAAATGGTCCCGCTAGGTACTGTAAACAGTTCCTTGGTAATCACTTAACACAACGGTGACTTTTGTGATTCAGCAAAGCATGTGGATGGGTGGCCGAGTGGACGAAGGCGGTAGTCTTGAAAACTACTGAGGGTTTGCGCCCTCCCCGGGTTCGAATCCCGGCCCATCCGCTTTTCTTTGCGCTGCGGGATTGCGGAGCGACTCGTTCGGCGAGACCTCAGGCTCGCGGCTTCCGGCAGATTACCAGTCAATGGCCATGACCCCGACGACCAAGTCGTGAAAACCGTCTAGATCGTCCAGAGAGGCGACGGAACTGCCAAAGATATCTACAGTTCACCCGCTTCGTCGACGAGTACGACGCGTTCGATTTCATTTGTCTTGAAGCCGATCGCTTTGGGACGCACCGCGCCGGGGAGAGTGACGACGTCGTATAGCTCTGAGACGAGCGATCCTTCTAGACGTACGGTGTGAGCAACGTGCCCCGCGTTTAAGTCGATTACGTACAGGCCGCATTGCGCGGCCGCATTGCGTTTTTCTAGTTGTTTGTCCAGCGGCAAGCCGTCGAACGTGCGGTGCCGTGGCAGCGACAGAGTGACAATCGCGTACTGACCGGCAAACGCCAATCCTCTTAAGTAACCGGGACAGAACGCGATCGACTCGAACTTGCCATGTTCGGTATCGACATAACCGAATTCGCCACTGCCGGAGTTGAGTACCCACAAGCGGTCGTTGTGCCAGCGCGGTGAGTGCGGCATTGAAAGTCCTTCGACCAACACATCGCCGTTGGTCACGTCAATCACGCAACCGCCGTCGTTGCGATGGTCCCGCCTACCCTCCGGCACATCCGTGCGAGCAACCACTGTGACGTATCGC
>JBLHLE010000626.1:0-5203 GCA_047620805.1 Pirellulaceae bacterium | reverse complement strand
CGGAACTGGCGAACAAGGTTCTCCAGCGGGGCGATGAATTGCCTAATGCGGCGCTCGGAGCACTCTACAAACTGCCAAAGCAATTGGATGACGAACTCATCGATACAATCGAGCGACTCGACAAGTTGATCGAAGACGACGATGACGAGGCGTACAAAGCTTTGCGGGTCGGTTTCGTCGCGGTGCTTGCGCAAAGTGGCGATGAGCGTTCGATGAACATCCTGCGGGATATTTGGGAACGCGATCCCGATCGACGGTTGCCCGTCAGTTTGGGACTCGCGCAATCGCCAGGTGGCGACAATTTTGACTACCTCGTTCGTAGTTTGCCGATCCTGGAAGGCAATATTGCCCACAGCGTCGTTAAACGACTCGCTTCAGTAGAAGATATTCCGGTTGATGCCGAGGCGTTCCGGCAAGTCATTCTGACCGGATTGCGGCTGGAAGACAAAGGTGCCAACGACGCTGTTGCCCTCTTGGAGCACTGGAGCGGACTTAAGCTCGGAGAAGAGGGCGATACGTGGAAGGAAAAAATCAGTTCTTGGCAGACGTGGTACCACAACGAGTTCCCCGATCGTCCGGAGGCTGTGTTGCCAGTCGCCAACGAAGATGCCAAGTGGGATCTCGAACAACTACTCACTGCCCTGAACGACGACGAAGTTGAAAAAGAAGAAATCTCGCTTGTCCGGGGTCACGAGATCTATAAGAAGGCTCAGTGTAGCAAGTGCCACCGCTTCGATAATAAAGGCGATTCACTCGGCCCAGATCTCACTTCGATTTCCCGACGATTCACAAAGAAGGAAATCTTGGAGTCGATCCTGTTCCCATCGCATGTCATTTCCGACCAATACTCGTCGAAGACGATTGTAACCGTAAAAGGGACGACGGTGACTGGAATTGTGACTGCTGGTGGCGAAGATGAATTTGTCGTTCTTAAAGAAGATGGCACGAAGGTCCGAGTCAACGAAGACGAGATTGATGAGTTGCTTCCCAGCAAGAAGTCAGCAATGCCGAGCGGTTTGCTCGATACGCTTACACTTGAAGAGATTCGCGATCTGTTCGCATACCTCAATGAAAGAACTCCCCGAGTCGCGGAAGCTCCCATTGAAGAAGTCCTGAAATAGGATAGTGCGAGGACATCGGTCCAGTTGGCATCGGTCCCTTTTCATGTCGCTTCCAGCGGCTTGTGGGACGGAACGGCCAATTGCTCCCAACGCCGTATCGTCACAGCAACAGAATGCGCACGCGCTAACGAGCTACGAAGTCGATGATTTCGTAGCTCGTTCAGCTTTTCTGATGCCCGTTTGCCTACGCGGGATCGTCGGTCAGATTAACCTGGCCCGTAGGTAACAATGTTCGGCCACAGTCAGTAAAGGCTTGCGAGTCTACGAATGACGAGTCGCTCGACGAATTGCTGACACCATCGATTGTGATGATCAAGGGGAAGTCGATCGAAAACGATTGATCCAATGCGATCATCGCCTCTGCGGCATCTCCCATTTCATCGATGATGGCATCGCGTGCGCCACTCACACCGCCAACGATTCCAATCACCAGGACGGTAACTACCAATGTCCACTCAAAGGAGAGAACCCCGTCCTCTTCCTTCGCCATTCTGCAAATCAAATGTTTCACGACATGCTCCTGCTCTGTTATAGCAGCCTCTATTCGGTTCCATAGAAGCAATACAACCCAACACTTCGCCAACGTAGGAATCAACCAAACAGTCGTTGCAAACCGTATATTGCTTTCCGTAAAGCGAAGCTACGAAATGGGTTAGTGGGATAAAGAGCGGCACATTACGTTCCAAAGTGTCGATTTTTTTCAACAACGAGCAGGACGAGTGGGACTTAACATTCGTCTGGGATGGCGATTACGAATCGAGTTGTTGTTTTTGGAACGGTGCGTTTTGAAAACGCTTTAGTTTAAGATGTTGCGATCGCGCAACAATCGGTGGACGAAATGTTTCGCTTTCGAAACAAAAAAAGCTCCGCCACACAGTGTGTAGCGGAGCCTTCGCGTTAATCGAACTTCCAACAGGTGGAGAGGAATAATGGTTTACGCCTCGGTCCGTTGTAAGCTTGCATTAGCCTCCATCGCCAGCATCTTCAGCTCGGGGTTGACCGAGTGGGGATGCAGTGCGATCACAATCGCTGTAGAAGAAGGCATCTTGGAAGGAAGAGTCGCTGGCAGAGCTCGTTGTCGGAGCATGCACAACTACTTCAAGTGGGAACTCGATCGTGTAAGACTGATCGAGCGCCAACATGGCTTGTGCCACGTCACCCAACTCATCGATAATCGCATCACGAGCGCCTGCGACGCCGCTGACGATACCGATAACGAGAAGGGTGAGGAGCAGAACCCACTCAAACGAGAGGACTCCATCCTCTTCTTGCCAAATGCGTGTAATGGTTTTAGCCACGGGATACACCTCATCAAATGGTACGTACGTAAACCGTTTCGATCGATCCCACGCAGAATCAATCGGGCCGCATAGCAGCCTGGTTTCCAGGTTGTTTCACGGCTTCCTCGGCCCGAATAAAACGCACTATCCGTACCAACCAGAGAAAAGTAAGGGCAGTTACATCCCGCAAGACGAGCAAAGTACTTACGGTCGCAACAACTTACAAATTCCCCATAAAAAAAAGAGCCGGCAAAGCTCTCAAAAACGCTGTATCAAATTTTAAACGTTGGCGCTAAGTTCTTTTGATCTGACAACAGTTCAGTTAGCGCATAAGTTAACTCCGCGAAACGAAAAGACGGCTTCGTCTCGCGGAGTTATTCTGACCGTGAAAAGGGGGGCCCCACCCAGCTCAAGCGCGGACCGAGTGGCCCCCTTTCACGTCACCCGACACGTATTAAGAGTCGTCGTCTGTATTGCCATCCCCATTCAGAATCTGGGTCGGAGCGTCAGGAATGCTCGTTCGACCACAGTCCACATAGAATAAGGCGTCGATAAACAGCGAGTTACTCGCACTGCTCTGTGTGGGAGCGTGCACTACGACTTCCAAAGGAAATTCGATTTCATAGGACTGGTCCAAAGCCAGCATGGCTTGGGCCACATCGCCCAATTCGTCAATGATCGCGTCGCGAGCACCGGCTACGCCGCTGACTACGCCGATCGTCAAGAGAGTGACCAACAAGACCCATTCAAAGGTCAAAACGCCGTCGTCCTCTCGCCAGATAAGATTCAATGTTGTCTTCACGGGTGACTCCTTTGTGCCTCTGAGGCACGCTAGGTATGGTTTTGACCGATCTAACGCTTGTCGGTCTGTCGCACTCTCAGTCCTTATGACCGCGGCGACTCGTACGATCCTTATAAGTTGCATAAAGTGTACCAAATCTATGCGGATTGTATAGTTTTATTGTCGTCGTGTTCAACATGTGTTACCTGGCAAGGATTTAGGGTTTGTACGAATTGTTCCGGTTCCTTGACCATATGTTCAACGCGCTAAGAAATCTGAACGTTACCCTATCTGCTCTCTTTACAAAGCGCTAAGAAATCTGAACATCAGCGCTAAGCAATCGTGACATCTCCCGAGCTACACCGCGAAAGCCGGCACGGACGTGGATCAGCTGCGAAAATATGTTCGCCAAATCGTAGGTGAAAGCTGGCCCGTTTGCAGTTAGACTGTTCATCTGTTCATCGCATCATTACGACTTTGGATCGTAGCTAGTGGCTACGCTATTTGTCTGAATACAAGTCGGAACTACAACCGCATACAAGTCGGAACTACAACCGCGCCATGGAGCTCCCCATGAACCGCTCGCTGTTCTCGTTTGGCTTTCTTTTTTGTTCCGTCCTGGGTATCACCTGCCAAGCCATAGGACGCGATACAGACGCGACGCTTGCCGCTATCTCAACGGTCTCCTCCGTTGGGGAACTCGCCAAACAGACAAAGTTGCGCTCGGGAGGCTGGAGTGTTCAACTTGGCATCGGTGAATCGGATGGGGAGTTGCCGTGGAAGATCATCTATTGTTTGGCGTCAGCGAATGGGAAGCAGCGAGCGCCAAACTTTCGTGGTCAGTTACATGGCGAATTGCTTGGTCCGGTGATGGTCGAGGTAAAGTCGCCGAATGGACCTAATGTTGCCGAGTCACTTGCAGCGATATCTCAAATAGCCTCGGCAGACCAAACCACGTACGCCACCATCATCCCGGCAGCTTGGCAGGGCGATTACGTCATCGAAGTTCGCGATCTCGACGGAATATTGATTGCCAAACAGACGATTAGTGTGGATACAGATCATCCGTGCTATTGGCAAGCTTTCACGACCGCACCTCGACGTTTGCTCAAGGTCGGCGAACCCGACGGAGATGTGGCGAAGGATGCGGTGGCTGCAATTCCGGGACTGAATGTTTCCAAGCGAATCGATTTAGGCGAAATCTCGGCCGACTCAACACTTCCCGGTCAATTCTCAGCTTCGGACAAACCGGCGTTGAAGTTGTCGTTGAGCAAAGGAGTGCTACAGATTAAGTCGAAGCAACAGATGATCGATTGGGTGGATCGACACTTGCTCGCGCGCTGGTGGGTTAACGGGCAGCCATTGCTGCCGAAGCGAGTTGAAGGTTCGAAACTCATTCAAGTCGGTCGGCAGGTCACTTATAGTGATGAATTTCGAATTCGGATGCAGTTGCGAAAGTACTTTGGCCAGCTGAAATCGACTGACGAGATCAGCGTTCAAGTCATGTATTGTCCTTCACCCTTTCAAGAGTTGCCGAAGACGCGAGGCTTAAATGAGCTGGAACAGATGGTCGAAATGGGCAGCGCTGAGGGCGATTCGATACTGCTCAGCAACAAGCTGACATTCAAAGTGGGTGAATTCGAGTAGTCTAACTCAGACGTCCTTTTTCAAGGATGCGTTTAGCGCAACCAATCTCCGCGATGTTTCGCGCTGAAATACGAATTGAACGATCGGCGACGTCAAATCGCCAAGAAAACGTGAAGTAGACAAGTTATAGCGATATGTGAACCGACAAGAAGTGTTGGTCACACTCTCGGGTCGAATGGAGGCCGCAAACGATTTTAGGAAGTACGGTCCCGACATCATATTCACTGCGGCGACGAAAGGACGCTTGAATGATACATAAACGGTATCCATACCGCAGCCACCGGCTGACCAGCGGGCTACGTACCGCGACTTAACGCCGGAGTCAGCTCGTACGGCGTCATCAAGTACGGCGTCAGCAAGTACGGCGTCATCAA
>JBLHLE010000625.1:0-5207 GCA_047620805.1 Pirellulaceae bacterium | reverse complement strand
GTTTACCCATACAATTTCTTCTACTCAGGTACTCGAGACAATACCGATGCGAAGCACTCCCACAATCATCGTTGGGCTCCGTCCATATCGAGGCGAGGCATACTTTCGTGTCGCGACGCTCGTTGCGTTGGCCCTCCTCGCTGCCGGGACCAACGGTGCCTGGGCTGAAAAACCGGCTTTCAAAGTGGCTGCAATTCAATTCAATCCGGAACTAAGAGTTCGCGGGAAGAATGTTGATGCACTTGCCGAGCGGTTTGAACAGGCTGCGAAGAGAGGGGCAAAGATCATCGTTGCACCTGAGATGGCCACAACCGGTTACCTGTATCTCGATCGAACAGACATTGCGAAAGTCGTCGAGACTATCCCCGGTCGAACAACCCAACGATTCGAGAAGATCGCATCGAAGTATGGTTGCTACCTCGCCTGGGGCATGCCCGAGCGAGATGAGACAACCGGCCTGTTCTACAACTCAGCGGCGATCGTCGGTCCAGACGGCTTTGTGGGGAAGTATCGCAAAACCCACCTGTGGGAATCCGAGGCACACTGGTCTGCCTGGGGCGATCTGGGAGTACCTGTTTTCGATACTTCCTTTGGCCGGGTTGCTCTGTTGATCTGCCAGGATGCCAACTATGTGGAGACCTTCCGCCTGGCAGCGTTGGCCAAAGCCGACGTCGTCTGCTTTATGACGAATTCTTCTGGACAAACGGTCGGACATCTCCAAGCTCGGGCAATTCAGAATGGAGTGTACATCGTCAGTGCGAATCGGTCGAATTCGGAGGTGGACCAGTACAACGGAAAGCCATTTCGAATGAAAGGCTGCAGTGCGATCTGGTCCCCGAAGGGAGAGAAGCTGGCGGAGGCAAGCATGGATTGGACAGAGACTGTGTACGCCAAGATTGATCCAGCGGCTTTCCGCATGCGCGTCGCTCGTCTGTCAGAACGCCGTCCAGAGACCTATAAGGCGCTCGCGCGCCACGTCGCCCCGTGGAATATGCGTGCGTCGACTACACCTGTTTCGATCGAGGCGATCGTTGTGCAATACCGGCCTCGCGAGGGGAAAGTGATCGAGAACAGCCAACTGGTCGACCGGATGCTTGCCGAGCGACTTGGCGACCCCCAGTCACCGGATGGAAGAGCCCGTGGGCCGTCGGCATCAGAGTCCGGAGTCCGCTTGATTGTACTTCCTGAATTGTCGCTGGTTGGCCGCGCCCACGCCGACAAGATACATGACTTAGCGGAAGAGATCGACGATGGGCAAACGCAATGGTGGGCGGTTGCTTTGGCGATTCGCCACAAGGCGTTCGTTGTCTGCGGCTTCCCCGAGCGCGATGGTACGAACTTGTTCAACGCGGTCATTGTCGTTGACCCGGACGGAAAGCGGATCGGGCACGCCCGCAAGGTGCACCTCAACTTGGACGACCGAAAATGGGCGTCTGCCGGTACTCGCTGGACAGTGATACGTACTACGGAACTCGGGCGACTTGGCATCTTGATCGGGACCGATTCTTACATGGCAGAAGCGGGGACCGTGATGGCGATCAAGCGTGCCGACATCGTGGCTGTCCCAGCAAGCTGGCATGGCGAAATCGCCGGACATGGGGCCATCGCAATCAACCCCGACATCAACCCCCACGCGAAACGGAATGCGATGGTCCTCTGGGATGAGATGGCTTGGGGACAGCAGTTCTATGCAGTCGTAGCTAATATGGCGAGCGGTGAAGACAAACCCGGTGGCCGAAGCGGCATCTATTCGACGGACCCGATCTATGACATCGAAAGTCCAGCTCTTGCCGTCACGGATAAGAACGAAGTTGTTGTCGGCCGGTTCCAGACGCTGAACGGGGAAGATCCGCAGCACTGGATCGATCAGCAGCACTACGTCGGCTCACGACGACCCGGCACGCTTTATTACCCACTGTTTAGTAAGCCTTCGACTACACGCCCCTCCCAACTGCGTACTCCAGCCAGATTCAAAAACAATCGGCGTCGCCAGCGGCGAATGCGTCTGCAACCGCATCATGTTCAAACAGTTCCCTAACCTAGCTCTTATAGAGGGTCACTTCATTGTTTCTCGACTTCGGCATTATGGCGATCTTACTCGTCATTGCTCACATCCTTCGTTCACGGCTGCGCTTATTGCAGAATCTGTTTGTGCCGACGGCGATCATCGCCGGTTTTCTGGGCCTGGCAGGCGGCCCGCAAGGTCTGGACGTTCTGCCATTTAGCGAGATGGCTGTGTCCTCGGACGAGGCAGAGGGCGCGGCAGAAGCTAAACCGACTCCCGATCCAGCGATGACCGAGTATCCCTTCTATCTTGTGGTTCTGCTGTTCGCGACCTTGCTTATGGGGCATTCGAAGCGTGAAAAGAAAGTTTCTCCCGTTGAGATTGTACGCAATGTCGGCGATACACTTGCCTACAACCTTGCCTCCGAAATTGGGATGTTCGGGCTAGCGCTTCTGTTCGGGTTGTTGGTGCTCCCGTTCCTATTTCCCGGCCTCAATTCAGATACCTCGTCCGTGGGCGGATTCGCTCTGTTGCTCCCCGCAGGATTCGTGGGCGGGCATGGGACAGCGAACGTTGTGGGAACCGTTTTGCGGGACAGTGGTGGATATGTAGACGCGATGACCATTGGCTACACATTTGCAACGGTTGGACTACTATCTGGAATTCTCGGCGGAATGGTTCTGATTAACCTAGCAACGCGTCTGGGATGGACGCGCATGGTGAAAACGGCCGACGAGTTGCCCGAAAGTGTCCGCCGCGGATTCCTCAACGAGGGCGAACGTCCTTCGATGGGTGAGCAGACGGTGAGTCCGATCGCAATGGACCCACTGACCTGGCACGTGGCCCTGGCATTGGCCGCCTTAGCCCTGGCATTCTTCGCAGACTACTCGATCAAAAACCTTCTGCCGGGCAAGTACTCGCTGCCACTATTCGCGTTCTCGATGTTGGCGGGCTTGTTGATTCAAAAAACTCTCGATTGGGTCCGTCTCGGCCAGTTTGTCGACAAGGCGATCATGGGGCGCATCGGGTCCTCGACATCAGACTTCCTGATCGCTTTCGGCGTAGCCTCAATCAAACTCAGTGTCGTGCTCCAGTATTGGCAGCCGCTACTGGTGATGTCCCTGTTCGGTGTCACCTACTCCGTTATTCTGCTCTGGTTTATTGGTCGGCGGATCTTCCGCAACTTTTGGTTCGAGCGGAGCGTATTCGTCTACGGTTGGAATACGGGAGTGGTCGCTATCGCGATTACGCTGCTCCGCGTGGTCGATCCGCGTCTTAAGACGCGAACGTTGGAAGAGTTTGGGCTCGCATACGTATTGATCTCGTTTGTCGAGATCGGAATGCTGATAACGGTGCCTCTTCTTGTAGCCAAAGGCTTCGTCCTGATTCCGGCCCTGGTGCTTGTAGCGTTGTTTGTGGTCACGATTCTACTGTCGGGCGTCTTCATCGGCTGGTTTCGCAATCCGGCCAATGAAATGAGAGAGGGCGAAGACCAAATCGTTCAGGAGTTCGGGACGGGAGTGGTGCCGAACGAAAATTCGGCGCGTACTCAAGAGTCTGAGTAGCAGATTGTCGGTCTCGGAGAAAAGGGCCGTCGGTTGTGCATCGTGTTGCAGGGGGGATGACGAACATGGCCAGTGGAGAGTATTTGTTGGCCCTGACCGGCGCTGGTTGGTCACCACGCGTTATTCGTCGGTTTGGGTTGCGGTGTAATCGCGATCTCAGGTTTCATTTCGTTTGCCAGTGAGTTCTTTTCCAGAATCGAAGCGCTTCGCGACCGCGCGACGATGTCGAGGGACGTGGATTGACGCCGCCCAGATGTGGTGTCTGTCACCACAGTACCATCGTCGGCTCGCCCAACCTCATGAATCCCGACGATGTTTGGATGATTCAGTTGCGCAACCGCCCGCGATTCGCGTAGGAACGTCTCGATATCCTGTTCGTCCAACTGGCTGCTGCGAGGGATCTTGATCGCAACGTCGATTGTCGGACCACGAACACCAGTCGTATGTCGAGATCGACGGGGTGAGGGTTGTCACCACCTTGTCCCGGCGAGTCGTCATCCCGTTTGTTGGTGGCCCGCAAGATGGCGATGAATTTCGTCTCGACGCTGATGAGACCTTCGAGAGCCAACCGAGCGTGTTCGTGGTCTCGACCGGGGATTTGGAAGCGAAGTACGTGTTGGACCGGAAGAACGAGAATTCGCCGTGTTACGTCTTCAAAGGAACAACCGCAGAATAAGAACCGTAGCCAACCAAGACTTCACTCCGCTACGTGACTTGGCCGACGGCCCTCGGGCCGCACGAAAGCCCAGGTATCCATCCGCAGTTCACCGGCACGATGGTTCGTCACGAACCAACTCAACGGCGATGAACGCCGCGTTGACCACCTCGACCGCGGCGGACCAGTCAACTCCTCCCGATCAATTCGGACAGTGTACCAAAGTCGCCGCCCGATAGCGGAGTTTTCCACAGTTCGTTAACCAGCCACAGACCACTATCGCGGATTCTCTTTGTCGGAGAACTCAGGCCCAGCCAGCCCGGCGACGGACGGCACTCCTCGCAAAGAGACACAGTTGAGATAATCTTCGATTCAAGGTCGAGCCGGACTTCCTTCTCTGGCACTTCAAACGCCACAAACCAAAATTGAGTTTGCAGGAACTTGGTGACCTGCCGCTCGATTTCCTTTTGGCTGACGAAATCAACTTTGTGTTGATGTTCTTCCCGCGCCGCTCGACTGGTCAGGTCGAGGTTCCAGAATTTGAGAAACGGATCGTCCGCTCGATTCAGCAAGCATCGACCGATGTTTTTACGGAAGATGCTGCGGTCCTTGTTCTCGTTCAGGAAGTGCTGTTTGATTCGCGACGGCAGTTGGTTGTTGCCGGTGTGTGTGCCGACCCGGACAATTCGGTTTCCGCCGTGACCCGTCTCACCCTTCTCAAAAAGAATGTAGATACCGTTCCGGGGCAGTGCCGCCGCATCAAACGGGAAACGATGCACTGGTGATTGTCGAAACAATTCGTGCAGGTTTGCACAGGTCGCACCAACTGATGCAGCATTGCACGGACCAGTATCGGATGGGGTGGGACTTCCCGCCGGGTTCTTCTGTGTTGGGATCGGTGTACCTGCTTCGATGGTCTGGTTGATTGCCTGCATCGCCTTGCCGATGGGAAGCCCGGCAAAGGGGAACTGCAACTTCACCG
>JBLHLE010000624.1:0-5210 GCA_047620805.1 Pirellulaceae bacterium | reverse complement strand
CTTCTTCGGCATCGTCGCCATTGACGATGATCAGTCCTTTGCGTTCGAAAAGATATGAAACGCAATTCGTACTGCCGAGCTTACCGCCGTGCGCTTCAAAAAGCTTACGAACTTCGGGAGCCGTACGATTGCGGTTATCGGTCATGATGTCGCACATGACTGCCACGCCGCTTGGCCCGTATCCTTCATAAAGAATCTCATCGACATTACCACCTTCCAACTCACCAACGCCCTTCTTGACAGCGCGATCGATGTTATCCTTTGGCATGCTAACGGCTTTAGCGTCGTTGATTGCCGTTCTCAAGCGGACATTCGTTTCGAGATCTTTGCCACCGATTTTTGCGGCAACGATAATCGCCTTTGAAAGTTTACTCCAAAGTTTGCCACGTTTATTATCGACCAATGCTTTCTTGTGTTTGATTCCAGCCCAATGTGAGTGGCCTGCCATTTCCTTAATCCTCGTATCTGTCAGTTCGTAGAATGTCGTTCAATTCGTCGAATGTTCTATTTTCGCTTGAACGATTTTCGCTTTCTCGACGTCGTCGGACTTCCGATATGCTGCGAGAGCTCGTCTCCAGGTCGCCAACGCTTCAACCGTCATTTTCTTTTCCCGATAGGTGTCGCCAAGGTGGTCCAATATGACTCCGTCCGGCTCTTCTTCATCGGCAGCAAACTTCAATGCTTCCAAGGCGAGATCGAGATTTCCGAGTCGGTAGTGAGCCCACCCGAGACTATCGCGATAGGCTCGATTTTCCGGTTCCGCGGCGACTGCCTTTTCGATCATTGCGAGGGATCGCTGCAAATGCTTTTTCTGATCCGCCCATAAATAACCAAGGTCATTCAACGCTCCAATGTTCTCAGGAAACTCGTCGAGCACGTGCCCTAGCCACTCTTCCGCTTTGGGCAAATCTTCCTGAACAACACAAATATTCGACAGAATAAGTCTCGCCGTGAGCAATGAATCGCGATCTGCCGGCGAGTTGTACTTACTGTCGTATTTGTCGACGAAATCTTGATACGCCAATTTTGCTTCATCGTATCGTTTCGCATGATACATCACCCAAGCGGGGCGAGCCTCCATGGTTGACGATTCCGGCTTTAGCGCGGTGGCCTTGATCGCCGCTTGGAGTGCCAAATCATGTTTATCGGCGTACGCACGAGAGCTGGACAAATAATAATAGAACGCGTAATCGCTCTCTTTCTGGACCTTCTCATCAATCGCTTGTTGGAAGACTCCAGCCGCTAAATCGTACTTCTTATTCCCCAGCAAATCCAAACCGAAATTCAGAACCAAATCACCTTTGACATTCTTCTCAGCTTTGTAGGCGAGCTGAAAGGCGTCCATGGCGGCTTCACTCGCGTCAATTTGCAGTGCCAATTGTGCCAGTGAACTTGCCGCTTCAGCGGACCAAGCCCCCGACTCGGCAATCCTTTCGACCAACGACTTCGCAAACGGCTCGTGTTCAGCCACAACCGACACAAGTAAATTCAATTCCTGATAGGAAGCACCTTCCGTCTTCGCTCGAGCGAAAATATCGAGCACTTCACCATGTCGCTTATCTTCTGCGTAAGCTGCGAGTACCTTGGGGATACGAATGATCTCGAACGAGGTCGTTAAGGCTTTGCCATACTGGTCCGCAGCGTTCTTCCATTGCTTGCGGCGGCCGAATTCATCGCCGATCAAGTACGACACAAATTCCCATTCGTCGCCGAGTTTAACGATTCCCTCTAGTCTAGTCAGATATTCGCCAGAAACCAATTCCTTGTCCGTTTCATGTTCAACGAGTTGGCGGAGAATTTCGAAAGGTTCATCGCCTCCAAGTGCCTTGCCTTCTGCAAAGAATTGATTGAGAGCGTTATTGGTATCCGAGAACTTCTTTTGTTGAACAAGTACGCGAGCACGCTGCAACGAGTACAGGGCTTTGTCGTCTTTTGCAGCGTTTGCTTTGCCGAACATTCCGAGAGCTTCGTCGTACTGTTCGCTCTTCAAAAAGGACTCTCCAAACAACGCATAGGTTCTTTCGGCGCTATCGAGAACTTGCTGGACTCTGCTCGCACCAATCCCATATTTCTCGGGCGACTCGACGGCGTCGCGAACAAGGGCGAAGTGCTTTGAGGAGTTTTGATAGTCCTCATCCAGAAAATATAGACGCCCGAGCTCTTTGTGTATCGGAATGTTGGCGGAATTTACGGCCACTTGAGTTTGAATGACTTGCCGATAGACATTGATGGCTGAACGCCACTCGCGTTTCTCGGTCAGATAGGATGCCAGCCGAAGAAGTTGAGCGGTATCGACACCGACGTCTTCGCCGGACAAGGCGGCGTATCGCGCCGACTCATCAAATCGCCCCAAGCGCGACGCCAAAGCTACCGACTGCTTTCGGGCATCTTTTGCAGTTGGGTCGAACCGCCAAGCGCGCTGATATTTGGGCAAGGCTTTAGAAAATTCTCGTCGTTGAGCGTGTAGGCGGCCCTGACTATAGAGGGTGGCGGCAATTAAGCGATCCGCTTGGAATTCCGATCGCGTCGCATCGAGCAGCTGGACTTTTTCGCCGAGGTCCGAGGAGGGGTCCGTGATCGACCGATCGGAACCGGTGGCAACTATCGACGTAAAACAGGCGAGTGCCAACCAGAGGGCGGACATAGAAACGGCCGAGTGAAAATAGTGATTCCGCATTGTCTTTACTCCGAATCCCAGGCCGGTGAGCGCGGTGAGTCGAGGTGCAAATGTTAGCGAAAAACGACGAGCCTCGGCTTCAATTCGCTCAGCGTTAGGTAACACCCCTTCGCGCGAAGCGCGTTCTCCAGACTACCGCGGTTTCTTCTTGCTTAGTTTCTTGGTCGCGGGCTTTTTCTTTGCCGGTGTGGTTTTCTTGACGTTCGTCTTTTCTGGCGTCGTATTTTTTTCTGTAGGTTTCTTTTCCGACTTGGAGGTCGGTTCAGCTTTCTTGGCGGATGCCTGCTCGGATTTCTTGCTCGTCTCTGGCTCCGGTTTTGTCTTCTTCGAATCTCGCTTCGGCAAGCGATCCTTCGCTTCTGGATTTATCTCGGTCAGAATCGCGCGAATTCGAGTCGAGAACTTGGCTGCCACATAATCGGCACTCAATTGATGCAATAAGGAAGCAAACTCGTAGCCCTTCGACTTATTGACGGCGCGTTCCAGTCCTGTCACCCGGTGTTTCTTGAGGTCCGATTCACTGGCCACACCAACGACGTACATCACTTCCAGGCTCGATCCGCTCAGTGGAATCGCGTGGCCGGCGAAGCCGTGTTGCGTCACGTAGCCAATGACGAACTCGGAGCTAATTCCGCACCGTTGCAGTTCTTTGACCGCCTTACCAACATTTTGCTTTTTGAGGATGTCAATATCGAAGTCGTAGTTGGTCTCGAAAATCCCTTGCAGAGATTTCTTCAAGCGACTTGCCGCACCCATCGGATCGTTCAGCGACTTCATCGACTCCGATAGTTCGGTAATTGTCGTTACGCGAACCTCATTCCAGTCGTAGTACGATTCCTGGAGTTTCGCGAATGCCTCGTCCGCGGATTCGAAGCGTTCGTCCTCTAAGCAACACGCGTAAAGCAGGTGCCCTAATACCGTGCGGTCGCCCGGTGCTAGGGCGGGCTTGTAGTGCTTCTTGAGGACCTTGTATGTCTTGTCGATAATCGAATTTCTATTGGCTGCAGTGCTCATACAAGTATTCGTGTTATTTCAAAGTTGATTGATTTTAGAAACGTAATGACTACCTACAGTCGTCGTTCACTGGAAAAAACAACTGGGTGGGTGATTTATTGTGGCATTGAACTCCGCCAGGAATTCGTGCCCGCTGAACGCCTAAACATCCTCTGTCGACTCGTGATCTATCTCTTCCGACTCCGTCGCCGGCAAGACCTCGTTGAGAATCCGACCCACTTCGATTGAGTTCTTGACCCCCTTATCCAAGACAAACTGCAGCTTGGGCGTATAGCGAGTATCAATGCGACGAGCGACCTTGGATTGCAGGAAACCAGCCGAACTCGCTAAACCTCGCAAAGTGAGTTTCGTTTTCGTTTCATCTCCCATCACGGAGATGTGAATTTTCGCCGTGCGCATGTCCGCCGCCACCTCGACGTACGTTACCGTAACATCTTGGATGCGAGGATCCTGTAGATCCGTGAGGATCGACATGCTAACTACTTCGCGAATAGCTTCGGCAGCCTTCAGGAGTCGTCGAGAAGTCATTGTTGTCCCATTCGTCGCTAGGTGGACGTTGTCTGTACTATCGTAAATCCGACTGTCTTACAGCGTCCGAGCTACTTCTTCCACTCTGTAGGCTTCCAACAAATCATCCTGCTTGATGTCGTTAAATCCAACTAGTCGGATACCACACTCCATTCCGCGTTGAACTTCCCGCACGTCATCCTTAATTCGCCGCAAAGAATCCAACTGGTAATCGCCGATTGTGCGTCCGTCGCGATTGACTCGAATACGGCAACCGCGTTCGATGGTGCCGCGAGCAACATAGCAACCGGCAACCGTACCAATTCGACCAACCGAGAAGACTTGTTTCACGAGAGCGTGGCCCATTTCGATGATCCGCTCTTCCGGCTTCAACTTGCCTTCCAACATCATCTTGATGTCTTCCGTCAACTTATAGATGATGTTGTAGCGACGAATCTCGATGTTGCGTTCGTCTGCCAGGGACCTGGCGCCATCGTCGGGAATCACGTTGAATCCAACAATAACGGCGTGAGAGGCGTCAGCGAGCGTCACGTCGCCGACAGTTATGGCTCCAACAGACGCGTGAAGAATCTTGACCTGCACTTCGGGATGAGCCAGTTTGCCAAGTTCCTTCTGAATAGCTTCGATTGAACCGCGAACATCGGCGCGAATGATCAAATTGAGCATCGAAACTTCGTCGCCTTTGCCCAACTTGCCTTCGGCCAACATTCTCTGAAATTCGTCCAGCGAAACTGCCGTGGTGGTCTCCGAGAGCTCTTCGGAGCGAGTGACGTCAGCTCGTGATTCCGCGATGCGACGTGCATCTGCAATATCGTCCAAAACGTGGAATGTATCACCAGCTCCAGGGGGCGAGGTCAGGCCCGTGATGTTCACGGGCATAGAAGGACCGGCCTTCTTCACACGTTTGCGAGTGGCAAGGGTATCGAACATCGCCTTGACGCGACCGTACGACTTACCGCAAACAACCACATCCCCAACTTTCAAACTGCCG
>JBLHLE010000623.1:0-5211 GCA_047620805.1 Pirellulaceae bacterium | reverse complement strand
GCGGTATTCGTACGTCTTGGTCGGAACTTTGCGTACTACTTCAGTTCGTTCCCATTCGGTAATTTCGACGGGAACCTGCTTCGTAATCTGCTGCACTACGCGCTTCCGAACGGTGTAAGGGATATTGCGGACCTCTTCAACTTGCCGCATCCGAGTTACTTGTACCGGAATCTTCGTGGTCACGACTTCGTCGACATAACGAGTAATTTCGACTGGCCGTTTCTCGGTAACGACTTTCGGAACTACCGATGTCATAGGCACCTGTTGAGTCACGACATTGGGGACGTACTGACGCTGAACTCGATATTGGGCTGGCCCCTGTTCGGGAACCCAATACAATCCGCCACGCTGGAACACAGCAGCACCGGTCAACGGTTCGACGGCATATCCATTTGGCAGCCAGCGTAATCGCGTGCGGGTTCCGCCGGGCACAACCATCGTTTGATCAACCCACTGTCCTTGATCAACCACCTGAGGGCGGTAGGTCGTGACGGTATCGTAGCTGGTATATTGACGATCCTGCATGATCGTCTCGGTGATCGGTTTGCTGACGACGTGTCTTTCTTCAACAACTTGAGTCTCGACGACGGGCTTGTTAACGATGTATCGTTCCTGTCGCGTAGCGGTCTCGTCGACATAACGAACTTCGCTGTACGTCTGCTCTTGCATCACAGTTTTCGTGACCGGCTTTAGTACTGTATGGCGTTCTTCGCGACTCCCCGTTTTCACAAAGGGTTTGAGCACTTTATAACGTCGTTCGCGCGTCTCTTCGACCCAAACCGGTCGCGTCTCGGTTATCTCTTGATCTTCCACGACCGTCTCGTAAACGACTTTACGAACCGTCACTTCTTGTGGCTCGTGAATCGTCTTATAGACGATTCGATAGTCTACGCAGAATTTCGCCTCTTGAGCATCCGCCACAAAAGCTGGACAGACGTACGCGAGGGCCAAACATGCGATTCCGAATTGATACGAACGAATCTGCAGAGATTTAAACATTGGGGCTACCTTGAGACCAATCAACGAAATGAGAATCCCTTCGCTGGAGCAAGTCCTCAATAACCGCGACATCCCTGCAAGCGGCCTATTTCATGATACGCGAAAGCGCCTTGTAAGCGCAGTCCTATAACATTGAGTTTGCCGGACAATCGCACTGTCCGCAAATCCTAATTCATTTGAAAATTCGCTAGCCAATTAGCAAAGAGCGCCAGCGCAATAGCTTACGGAATAAAAATAGTCTCAAGAAAATCGGAGTTGCGACCGAGCGCTACATAAGTGCTAGCAACTACAACGGCGCAAACCACTTCCATCGAAACTACTTACGGCTCAATCTTACCTAACCGATGCAATCGAAAAGGTCGTCTTTTCGAGACCAAGCCGTAACGAGAGCCAGTTATCGCGACATCTACTAGCTACCGGCAGTGTGGGCCATGCTGGCGAAGATCGACCGAACCAATTCAACATCATCCTCCTCGTCAAAGTAGATCGAAACCTGCAGATGACCGCTGTTGACGATCGCGAAACCATAAAGCGCATCGCCGTCGTCTTCAACCAACCGGTAAGAGAATTGAGTCACCGCGCCGCTTCTGTTTTCAGTCTTTTCAAATGCGTCGCGGGAGACGTCTGACTTGATCTGACTCAGGTAACTATCGATCGAATCCTCGTCGTCGTTATTCCAACTGACGATGTAGATAGTAAGTCCAGGTCGCCACAGGACGACTGCTCCGTCCTCTTCCCGGCGACTGAATTTCAACGGCAACGACACCGACCACGTTCCCGTCAATTGATAATCGCCAGTGACCACCGGATAATCGGGATGGAGACAGTCGTCGGGATCAACCGGACTTTCTACTCGTTCAAATTGGCCTGTATCGGGATTTCGAGCGAAAGCGGAACCGACAGGTGCCTCGATCAACGGCGCGATATCGTTGTCGTAATTGGCGATTGAATTGAGCGCGTGTACGTCGTGATTATTGGGGTCGTCCATGTATTCATCTGACTCATCACCCGCCATCATTCGCCATCCCGTATCGCCATCCCATCCGGGCGGTTCGCGATACAAATAGTCCACCGAACAGCCGTCGACTGTGATTCGATTGGTCGCGATGCAGGCGCCGTCGTGTTCAATGAGCCGTTTCATATCTTCTGGGTTCAGACGGTATTTCTTATCAGACATTGGATTGATTTTCGAAACTGCAAGAGATTTGTGTTAGTGATTGAACATCAGTCTGCAAACGATGAACTCGGATCCAGTAATTGTGATCGATGTTATAGTCCTATTTCGCTTCGAGGCGAAGCGGATTGAATGCGGAGTGTAGTCAATTTCTACAACTTCGAAGTTGGCCGGGGCCACGCAACTTAGCCTTTCCGAGACCCCGCCTGCGGGCCAAATTACAGAGATGCCAACCGCGACCTCATGTCAGAACCCGCTGTTCCGAACCTTCAGTATTCGATGCGGCCCCCGACCACGTCCACCATTTCTTCAATGCGATCGCGAACGGCATCACTGGTGTCGGCCAGATCCTCGTCTGTGAGAATGTTCTTGAAACGAGCTCTGCATACTGCGAAAAACGGATCCGTGTCGGAATAGCGTTTGAATAGTTCCCGGGAAACGCCATTGTGGAACGAGTCGATTTCCTCGTTGACTTGAAACGGGCAAAGCCCCTCGTCCATCTCGGCAAAAATGGCCCGCAGCTTGTTGAGTTCGGCTCGCAACTCACGCTCCCACGCCAGCGCGGCTAACTCGCGTATTTTTTTGACTTCCGATTTTGAAAACTTGTTCAAATTAATATTCATGTAATTGGCGAGCTCCACTCATCAAGTCCCACCATAGTTCCCATTCGCTATCGCGATGTGTTTGAGTCACCATTGATTCCTTGCTAGTCATTTCTACCTGTCTGCCATCAAATTCAGTATTTATGCCCAACGTACTTCCGCTCGATGTTGCAACAACTTGATCTCAATGTCAACATAATAGTCAGCGGGAACTTCAAGTTACGCGCGGGGAGCTAGAAGATGAATCTGGTGCGCGACATTTTTTTATTGTCGATATCCGTTCTGTTCGTGCACTCGAACGAATTCGTCGATGCCGAGCAACTGGATAGCGTCCAGCAGTTTATTGTCGAAAAGGGTTTGTCTTTCTCGTCGAATGACGGCAGGCTTACGCTGGATCTCTTCCTGCCGAAGTAGAGCACTCAACCAGTGCCGTGTGTACTCGTTATTCAGGGCGGGGGTTTCAACGCACGGAACGGACAGCGGTTTTGTCCCTTCGCCGTCTATCTTGCCAACCACGGCTTAGCTGCCGCACTAGCCTCTTACCGAGGACGTCCCAAACGCGAATTGCGCGACACGATTTCCGATCTCAAAACAGCGGTGCGATTCGTCCGCAAGAATGCCAAACGACACAACATTGATGCCGATAATATTGGAGCGATGGGTCGCTCGGCCGGTGGCACGTTGGCCGCCTTGCTGGCGGTCCCTGGCGATATAGAGATACTGGCAGGAACTCTGCGCTGCGGGCAGATCGGGCGGCAACACCGAATTTTCGACGCGTGTCCAAGCAGCTGTCTGCTTCGCAGGAGTGTTTGACTTCGTCGCTCGCTTCGCGGATGAACGGCAACTAGCTCTGCAACCTCGCCATCTCGAAACGATTCAGTCCAATGGCCAGTGGATCGGTCTTGTGCCCATTGCAATTCGTACTAACTGCCCACCAAGTTAGCCAATTTAGTCAACTGACTCTCTAACTCGTCGACCTTCCATGACGAATCGAATTCGATCTCGTGATCGTCCGTATCAAGCGTCGGCGCTGCTTCGATGTCTCCGCTGGCGCTGATCTGTTTGGCGCTGATCTGTTTGGCGCTGATCTGTTTGGCGCTGATCTGTTTGGCGCTGGCCTGTTTGGCGCTGATCTGTTTGGCGCTGATCTGTTTGGCGCTGGCCTGTTTGGCGCTGGCCTGAATGATCGATGGGACATTGGCTGTGCGCAGCGATGCGGGACGGACTGTGGAGTCGTGAAGTGGACCGTCCCGTTTCGTATCGACAAGATTCAGCGAAACGACGAGAAGAAGAGTCGCAACCGCGAATCCAATCGCCCAATTCAACCACAAACGACTCAAGCTGTCGAAGTCACTAGTCTGGCTTGGAACGCTACTGCGTAGTTGGCAGGAAGCTGACGGCAATTGGGCGGACGATAAATCCGTTGCCTGCCGATCGAAAGTCGATTTCATGCGACCCTCGATGATCTGCAATTCCTGTTTGGCCCATTTGGCAAACTCACGCGTATCGACATGAGTCAACGTCGCCATGTCGTGCAGCAAAGTAAGTGCCACTTGTCGGCTGCCATTCTGCCAGTGTTTGCGAATATCCCCAACGCGTTGCGACAAATTGCGACGACGTTGCAACGCGCACACTGAGTGCTTTTGATTTCGCAAGAAGAAACTCGATTCGTCGTGATCGAGGTCTTCGACGAGGTATTCGGCCAAGGCATTTACCATCTCGCAGGCGGACGCGAAGCGGTCTGCTACGTTCTTGGAAAGGGCTTTTAGGCAGATTTGTTCGAGCTTGTCGCTGACGCCTTCCCGAATTTCGCTGGGAGGGATAAGTTCTGACGTTTTCGTTTTCCAGCGATCCTCAAATTCCGTATACGGCAATTGGCCGGTAAGCATCTGGTACATGATCGTACCGAGACTGTAGATATCACTTGCTGGACCAATGCAATCGAGTCGACCACAAGCCTGCTCTGGCGGCATGTAGGCCGGAGTGCCGATTATTTCGCCAAACTCGGTAAGATGATTACCGCCCGATTGAGAGGCCAAACCGAAATCGAGAATGACTGGCTCGTCGTTTTCATCGACGATGACGTTCGCTGGTTTTAGGTCGCGGTGGATAACTCCAGCGTTGTGCAGTGTGCTGAGTGCATCGGCTAACTTGTAGACAAGTTTAGCTGTCTGCTTATCTTCAAGATTGCGACCTTCGCGAAGATAGTCGCTCAGCGTCCGCCCTTCGATATAGGCCATCGTAAAAAACGGGGCCCCCTCAAACTCATCCATGCTGTAGACAGGGCACAAGTTTGGATGGCGAAGCGACGACATGATTTGAGCCTCGAGGTGAAAACGCTTCAGCATGGTCTCATCTTGCGAATTCAGCTTGGGCAACTTGATGGCGACTTTGCGGTTAAGCTCCGTGTCGTGGGCGTTATAGACGACACCCATT
>JBLHLE010000622.1:0-5218 GCA_047620805.1 Pirellulaceae bacterium | reverse complement strand
GGCTTGCAACGATAATTACGTTCATCGGGACGTGCGGGTTCTTGACAACTTTAGCATCGCCAACTCGAGCGGCTGAGAACGGTAAGCGGCTTAATATATTGTTCATTTATACGGACGATCATTCGCACCGCACCGTTAGCTGTTACCCAGAGTCGTATCCATTTGTAAAAACGCCGAACATCGATGGTCTTGCCAGTCAGGGAGTGCGGTTCTGCTACGCTTACATTGGCACAAGTACATTCGCACACTCGTCGCAAGAGAGCTCGAAGAGCTTTATGATTTAGAGGCCGATCCAGAAGAACTGCTGAACTTGGCGACGCGCCGCGAACATCTCGAGCGCGTTGTAAAATTCCGCACAGACACCATTAAGGAACTGCGTCGAACCGACGCGAAGATGGTCGAGTATCTGCCGGCCGTTGCCAGTCTCAGGGAAGGATAATGGGTAAAAAGAAAAAGAAGTTCTACGTCGTCTGGAAAGGTCACACGCCCGGCATCTACGACAACTGGGCTGCATGCCAACAACAGACAGCCGGATACTCCGGTCCCGAATTCAAATCTTTTGAAAGTGAAGCGGCGGCAAAGGAAGCGTACACCGGAGACTACGGCAGCTACGTTTCCAAGGGTGGCGGCGGCAAAAAGAAAACCCCTAAACTAACCCAAAGCGACCTCGAACGACTCGGCGTAGTTATGCAAAGTCTGGCGGTTGATGCCGCCTGCGCCGGCAACCCTGGTCCGGTGGAATTCCAGGGAGTGGACACCGAAACAGGCGCTGAAATCTTTCACTACGGTCCCTACGAGGACGGCACCGTCAACCTCGGTGAATTTGCGGCCCTAGTTCTCGGACTGAAGATCCTCAAAGAGAAGGGAAAGGACTGGCCAGTCTATACCGACTCTAGAACGGCCATGGCTTGGGTTCGCGACAAGAAGATGAAAACCAGTTTGACTCGCACACCCCGCAACAAGAAAATCTTCGCATTTTGCGACAAAGCCCTTCAGTGGCTGCGCGAAAATGAATACACAACGAAGATACTCAAATGGAAAACGGAGGAGTGGGGAGAAATCCCCGCAGACTTCGGACGGAAGTAGCTGCATCTCAGCAGCGGCTCTATCATCTGTTGCCCATTCGACTTAGGAATAGACACCGCCGTCGCGGGTCTGCCGTCGTTAGATAACTCCTTCCGCCTACCGACGGATTAATCGTACAAATTAAGCAGGCATAGCGGGCAAGTGTGGCTTGCCGCAATTCGCCGCGTTATCATAAGCCACAGTTATCAAACGATCTCATTGCCAACGCACTGGTCGTTTCACTGCCCACTTGCCAGTACACATGCAGGCATCGTTCACTCCAACTTCCCCCACCCTCTTTGCAACTGCCAACAATCGTAACGGATGGTTGCATCGACCTCACATTCACGGAAAGGTTCTTTCGATGAGAAGATTTTTGATTCTCAGTATCGCTGCGCTTTTGACGATCGCGAATTTCGCGAACGCCGAAGTCAATGTTAAGCCCGAAGTCGTTGAAAAGATCAAAGCGGCGTTGCCCGAATCGGCTCCAGCCAAACCGAAGAAGGAACGCAAAGTCTTAATTTTCAGCAAGACTGCTGGATTCCGACATGGCTCGATCGCCACGGGCGTTACGTCCGTCACGATGCTGGGCAAAAAAACCGGCGCGTTCTCCGCTGAGCATAGCGAAGACGAATCAGTGTTCGAAAAAGATTCGCTGAGCAAATTTGACGCAGTCATCATGCTCAACACCACGGGCGAGATCTTCAAAAAGAAGGGCGACAACAGCCCAGAAGCCAAGGCTCGCGAAGAACGACTCAAAGCCAATTTGGTAGAGTTCGTCAAAAGTGGTAAGGGCCTCGCCGGTACGCACTCGGCAACCGATACGTACAAAAACTGGCCAGAGTACAACGACATGATGGGCGGCGCTTTCGCCGGTCACCCATGGCACATGGAAGTTCCCGTTCGCATTCTCGGCAACGACCACCCGCTTAACAAAGTTTTCGGCGGCAAAGGTTTCACGATCACCGATGAGATTTATCAATTCCGCGACGGCACGGCCAGCGCCAGCGATCGCCGCATGCTGCTCACCCTCGACCCCGGATTTGATCAGTTGAGCCGCGGAAACCGCAAGGACGGCTTGTTCCCTATTAGTTGGATTAAGACGTACGGCAAGGGGCGATGCTTCTACTGCTCGCTCGGCCACCGCGACGAAATCTACTGGAACCCCGCAATCTTGGAACACTATATCGCTGGTTTCCAATACGCACTCGGCGACCTCGAAGCGGATGCGACTCCAGTTGAAGTTAAATAGTCAAACATCAAAATAATTATGGAGCTAATACAAATGCAATTGAAAAATACATTTCTCACTGCCGCAGCTGTCGCACTCGGCCTACTGGCCACCAGCGACCTGTCGGCGCAGAAAAAATGGGAAGGTGTTTGGACCGATGTCGATGCCAAAGACTTGCCCGCCGATTTTCACATCCAAGGTGAGTATGTTGGTACTGCCGACGGCGCGAAATTGGGAGCTCAGGTAATTGCCCTGTCCGGCGGCAAATTCCAAGCAGTTCTTTACCCGGGCGGACTCCCCGGCGCAGGGTGGGATGGCGCCAACAAGATCCTCATGGACGGTGCAACCAAAGACGGTAAAACTTCCTTCGCACCTGCCGAAGGCAAAAAACGTTACCTCGGAAACAGCGCCGAAGAATTTTCCGCCACTTCGCAATTCCCTCCCGAAGGTCAAAAACCTTACAGCGGAGAATGCGACGGCAAATCGCTCAACGGCAAAACCGACGGCGGAAAAGAATTCTCGCTGAAACGAGTACACCGCACTAGTGATTCGATGGGTCGAAAAGCTCCAAAAGGTGCACTTGTGCTATTCGATGGCAGCAACACCGAAGAGTGGAATCAAGGTCGACTGGACGAGGCCACCAAATGGCTCAACACCGACGGCGGCGACATTTTGACGAAACGTAAGTTCAACAATTATCACGTTCACGTCGAGTTCATGATGCCCTACCGACCCGCGGCTCGCGGTCAAGGACGCGGAAATAGCGGCTTCTACCAAGTGGATCACTACGAAGTTCAAATCCTCGACTCCTTTGGACTCGATGGAAAGAACAACGAGTGCGGCGGGGTCTACACGAAGGCCGAGTCGCTGGTCAATGCCTGCCTTCCTCCCTTGACTTGGCAGACCTACGATATCGAGTTCACCAACGCCGTAGCCAAAGATGGCAAGAAAGTATCGAATGCTATCCTCACTGCGAAGTTAAATGGTATCGTCATTCACGACAAACTCGAGATCGACGGTAAAACAGGTGGTTCCCGCAGCGAAGCGGAAGGAACTCCGGGAGCGCTGAAGCTTCAAGGGCACGGCAATCCGCTTCAATTCCGCAACATCTGGATCGTGGAAAAGTAGCGAATCGTTTTGCGACGGATCAACGCCGTCGCTATAGAGAAAAAATGAAAGCTCGATAGAATCTGATTTCTATCGAGCTTTTTTGTTTGGCGGGATTGAGGGAAGACAAGCTTACAATTGCAGTCGGGTCCAGGTGTGCAATTCTCCCTCCAACTCCTCCTTATCGCCATGGCGCGCAGCGCATCATAGGACACAAGCTCACGTAGCCGTCTACCGCGAAGAGGTAGCTGAATCCAGTAGCAGCGGCGTTGTCCAACAGAATTTCAGCCATTCCAATTTGGTTTCCCAAGACAGCGCAGTGCAGCGGTGGCGGCGTCCGATCGGGAAAGTTGACCAACTGGGGATGCTCGTCGACTAGTCGCTTCACCACATCAATCACGTGCGATCCGGCTTCGATCGGCACGAGTCTTCACGACGAATTCGCAAGTGCGAGAGAAACGAACGATGCCGCTGTGAGCACCCAACAGCGAGGTGGCTCGAACGAGATATTATCACTGAGTGTTGAGCTGATCACAATGCAGCAGCGTGCCCATCGATCGCTTGAGATTGAGCAATGCGACGGCGTAAGACTGTTCGGCTTGAGCTGCGCCTTGCTCTTCAAAAGTCAATCGGTTTTGAGCACTCAAGAGTGACTCGAGCAGAACGCTTGCCGTTTGATCGTCGCCTGGCAAGGTTTTCCAACGGTCGTGCAGGAAGGCCACTTCCGCTGCCGCGGCATTCATTGACGCCTGCTTGGCAAAGATCTCTTGATAGGTCACGTTGACTTCGCGTAGCGATGTTTCCACGTCGGCGGTCAGCGTGTCCATTGTGGTTTGGAAGTTGGACAGAATCTGACTGCGTTCCAACTCTCGGCGGTGGTTGCGGGCTTGAGCTGCTCGCTGGCCAAATGGAACTTCCAGTACAAGCCCCGCCGAGTAGCTCGGCTCTCCATTGTCAAACTGTTGATTGACTGATCGCCAAACTCCATAGTCGCCCTGCAATCCACTGAGGTAACTCTCAAGAACAACATTCAGGATTGGCAGCAGCTCGTTCTTGGACATCTTTAAGCGGATGTTCGCCGCGTGCACTTGCTTCATCGCCTCTTCCATTTCTGGGCGGTTTTGCATGGCAGTCAGTACGGCTTCTTCCATCTTGATTTCGAACATCTCGTGAGACGGTTCTTCAAAGGGCAGCAATTCCAACGCGCCCGCCACGTCGAGTTTAGGTGAATTGACGAGAACGCGGATCCGCGTTTCGGCGTTGCGAACTGCGGCTTCGGCACGTACTAATTCGGTTCTTCGCGCTGCCACTGCGGAACGTGCTCGCAATATCTGGCGGCGCAGAACATCGACTTCCTGGCGAGCTTCCAACTGTATCAGAACATTCTCTGCACGCTTCAAATGAACGGCTTTTTGCAGGACCATGACGCGTTGCAAATACAATTGCCAGTATGCTTGAGAGACAGATAGCAGATGATTCTGTAGCTGCGTTCGAGACTGCTGCCAAGCCAACCCTGTTTCAACTTCGGCCAGCACGATGGTGCTTGTGTTATAGGCCCGCCCGGCACCTTGCAGCAAAGGTTGCGTGAAACTCACGTTCAGTCGCGAATTCGCTTGGTGCTTCGGCGTGAAGAAGACGGAATTGTTATTCTGGTAACCTAATTGCTGCGAAAGTTCGAGATCGGCACCGGTGGTGGTCTTGCGACGGATACCAACGGTCTGTGACCAATTCTTCTCGCGGAACCGTGGCGGACCACCTGTCGTCAACGTGTTTCCGACCGGCTCGCTCGTGCGAGTGAACATTGAATCGATAAAC
>JBLHLE010000621.1:0-5224 GCA_047620805.1 Pirellulaceae bacterium | reverse complement strand
CGTGAACTCGTACCCGACTTCGACAACGTAATGAGCACCCTGTTGACCGATCTCGACGAACGTGGACTACTCCAGTCAACGCTCGTGGTTGTTCTGTCCGAGTTTGGAAGAACGCCAAAGATTAATGAAAACGTTGGCCGAGATCACTATGCTGCAGCTTGGTCGTGCGCCTTCGCGGGTTGCGGTATTAAAGGTGGAGCGATTCATGGCAAGACAGACGCGGACGGAAAAACGGTCACTGATGGCGAAGCAGACGCCAGCGATGTCGCCGCGACGATCTACAAAGCAGTTGGCATTGATTTGCACAAAGAGTACTACTCCGGACTTCGCCCCGTGCCAATCGCAAAAGAAGATGCGAAACCAATCGACTCGATTCTTTCCTGACGAACCGCTAAAGCAAGGTTCAGTAACAGCAAGGTTCAGTAACAGCAAGGTTCAGTAACAGTAGGGGTTACCTAAAAGATGGCATTTGATCCGAAAAACGCCAAGCTCAATACAGCCTGCGAGGTACCGGGGATCTTGTGGTGCCGGAGGAGGTTGGTGAACCACCCCTTCACGCAGCGCCAACAGTGGTTGGTGTTACATTCAACACGCAGATTGCCGACCCTGCCGACCTCGCCAAGGGCACACAACCTACGAGTTGGGCAGAACAGCGATCCGACATTCGCGAGATTCAAATCGAATTCAGTGAAATCGTAACAGCAAGCGAGGTGGACTTTGCCCTAATCAACCTCGGAGTCGATGCCCCAGCGACGGTCGATGAGCCATTCACGCTTGCGGCGAGGCACATTTCCATCGACGGAACCACCGTCATTCTTTCTTTTGCTAATTACGAATTAAACGACGGCGTTTATCGTCTCGATGTGCTGCCGACGATTGTCGACCAGGAGGGACTGGGGCTAGACGGAAATGGCGACGGTACGGTTGGTGACGGGTACGTCATTGAAGGGAATGATACGAACAAGTTCTACAAGCTGACGTCAGATTTCAGCGGCGACGCAGGGGTGAGCGTATTTGATTTCACCACCTTTAGCTATTGGTTTGGATCGGACGTGCCAACTGCTCCCGCGTACGCCGACACCAGCGACGATGGTGGCGTCAGTGTTTTTGATTTCACTCAGTTCTCAAACAACTTCGGCGCGAGCATTGAATTCCCGACCGGTTCGGAGGTGAGTGTAGGTGATGATAAATCCGACAAAGACGATTCCGTTGACGCGGACAAGTCGCTTACCACGCGTTGGATTCACATTAACAGTGGCGGTGAGTTCAAGGTTGGTTCGGAAGGCGACCGCTACGACCAGGGCACCTTCACGCTCAATCTGACCGGTACGGACACGTCTTCCGACCATGTGATCGAAACGAACATGGGTGGAACTAATCCGGATACCATGGCAGTGACGGACAATGACGGCTTTCTCATGACCGCCATGGGCGGACGTGTCCAGTTCTACGGCGAAGACAAACCGAGCTTCACCAAGCTCTCCGCGACCGCCGAAGCCAGCGTCACGACGATCACCGTCGAGAATGTCATCGAGCGGAATTACGACAAAGGAGCAATGGACGGCGGTGAGTTCGTCACCTCGGCAGCCGACGAAGGGTTGGTTAATTGGGAGGTCGGCGACCAGATCGTCATTGCCAGTTCCTCCTACGATTACACCAACGAGGATGTCCGCACGATAACGGCGATCGTCGATAATGGCGATGGCACGAGCAGACTGACGCTTGATGAGGCGCTCGACTATCGCCATTATGGCGAGATCGAAGTCTACGGCGAGACAGCCGCTGCGGGCACCGACGCTGCCTCGCAGACCTATGAAATCGACATGCGAGCCGAGGTGGCGCTGTTGAGTCGCAATGTCAAGATTCAGGGACTTTCATCGCAAGACACCGATATCGAGTTTGGTGACCGGGCAAACCTGCAGATCGAAGACCGCGTCCGCTCCCAGGGCCTGAGTCCTCACGAGCCGGTCTCGCCGACGCAGGTCGCCAACGGCGTCGGCGGTCACATCATGTTCATGCCGAACTCGGGTCAGATCGTGGTCGACGGCGTGCAGTTAGAAGGGATGGGCCAGGCCAGCCATAAGGGACGGTACCCGATCCACTGGCACCTCGGCGACGATCGGTCGGGCGATGTGCTGAAGAACTCATCCATCACGAACTCGAACAACCGCGGTGTGACGATCCACGGCACATCAAATCTGAAAATCGAAGGCGTCGTCCTGCACGACATCCACGGTCACGGGTTTTTCTTTGAAGACGCTGCCGAGACCGGCAACCAGTTGGTCGCCAACATCGCGTTTGGAATTCACAAGGTTGGTGGAAACGATAAAGACTTTGCCAATCCAGGTGGGACCGATCCTTTCGTCGTCGACACGCACGACAGCGTCCTTGAAACGGGCTCGCGTTTTGAAAGCTCGGCAGCTTTCTGGATCACGAACCCTACCAATACATTCGTCGGCAACATTTCGGCTGGTGGAGAGGGGACAGGTTTCTGGTACGCGCTCCCGCGGACAGTTCTGGGGGCGTCGGGGACGAAAGACATCTACGACGATGTCATTCCGATTTTCGCGGAGTACGGGCAGTTCGACAACAATACGTCTCACTCGACCGCGGTCGGTCTCAACTTTGATAGAGGCACCGACATCGAAGACGGAAATTTCGATAATGTGCTGCGGACCAACGAGAACGCCAACAACTACTCGCCGCGGACCGACGGTAGCGAAAGCGGTTCCTCGACCACAAACTTCGTCAACGGATTCACGAACTACAAGGCAACCGGCGCGGCCGTCTATCACCGCGGCCAAGGCAACTCAATCTTTTTCAACGACTTGCGGATTGCCGATAGCTACAACGCCGCGTGGGCGGTCTCAGAAACTGCGTTTAACGACAGCTTGTATGTCGGGCATAGCAAAGGTAACGCCGACTTTGACGCGAAGGTCGGCGGGCCGCGTCTGTACGACGGCTCAGGGTTGCACACCAACGCTCACTTCGCCGGATTCGCCGATGACGACGCTTACATTTTCCAGGTGGAAGGAAGCTCGTTTGGACCCACCATGTATCACGGTTTCCGCGGCACCTCGTTCGAGGACGATGGAACGTACGGCCATATCGCACACGCCGTATCTGACTTCCAGAGGGATCCGAGTGAAGGCCACGACCTCTGGCAACCGTACCAGTGGATCAAAGCGTCCATAGACCTGGACGGCACTCTGACCGGTGCGGTCGGCGGGGGAAGTGGATACAGTATCGTGCCGAACGTCGACTTCCTGGTCGAAGACGGCGACGTCCAACCCGAAGGTTGGGATGCGTGGCTGACCGACGACATCTACGCTCGCGTGAAACTCGAAAATAATAATGACGGCGAACAGCTCTTCCCGGGGAATATAACTGGCGAGCCACTGGTCCGTTTCACCGCTCGGGACGGCGACAGCATCGACGTGATGGCAGGGCAAAACACCGGTAACGCCTCGTGGACTCAAGCCGCCGCAAAATCCGACGGCGACGGATTCGTCGAAGGCACGTTCACGGTCGAGTTCATGAGGAACGGCGTGCCATCGAACGGCTTCGTCCTCGACATGAAGAACCAAGATGGCGGCCGGCCCGACCTCAATCCAGAGATCCAAGAGAGGGTCGCCGCCGCCCGAATGGTTGTGAAGATTGTAGCGGCAGGAAACTACACGCCGAATATCGGCACTGAGGTCCACAGCGAAGAGTCGCTCCGGTCGGCCACAAACGATGTGGTGTATTTTCGTGACGACGTGGGCAATCTGTACCTCAACACCGGCATTGTCGACTCTCAACCGGACATTCAGCTCACGCCCGGCGCGCCGCTGCAGAACGCCTATGTTTCGCGGACGGTGGAGTACGGCACGACGATCGAGGCCGAAGAGTTCGATAACGGCATTGGCGGTATCGCTTATCACGACAGCGACGCGACGAACTCACTCGGGTCGTTCCGCAACAACACCGGTGTCGACGCGACGGATTCAAAGGTCGGCGACATCGCCGACGGTGAGTGGCTCGAATACACGGCCGAGATCGTTCCCGCGGCGTACAGCATTGGCGTGAACGTCTCCTCAACGGAAGCCGGTGGCCAAGTCCGTATCCTCGCCGCAAACAGCAACTCGGCCGGGTACCTGACAGAACTTGGCACCGTTGCCGTTCCCGACACAGGAGGAACATTCTCGACAGTGAGGCTTGAAGGAGTCGATCTGGCTTCTGTTGCTGGACCCGAGTCGGTCATTCGCCTTGAATTCGTCGGCAGTGGCTTCGAAGTCGATTCGGTGCAATTCGCCTCGGCAACTCAAACGGCCTACGTCGATCACGCGATCACAACTGACGCGACGAGGCGGATCGAACTGGAGGAGTTTGACATGGGCGGCCAGGGCGTCGCCTACTTCGACACGTCGGCCGGCAACGAAACGAACAGTGGTTTTCGGGCCGACGAAGGGATCGATGTCGAGGCCACCGACATGCTCCTGACTAATCAAGTTTTTGACGGGGAGTGGCTCGAGTACACGACCGACATCCAGGCCGGCCTGTATGACATCACTCTGGGTAAAACCTGGTCGGCAGGTGGCGCGGGCGTGAAGCTCTACATCGCTGATTCGAATTCAGCAACGGAGTTTGAAGAATTGGGCGAGTTCACCTTCGGGGGCGATGGAACCGAAGATGTCCTCACACTCGAGAACCTTGACCTGAGCCCATGGGCCGGCCTCAACCGCGTCATCCGCATCGAGATCGTCGGAAACTGGATGGGCCTCGACTATCTCGACTTCTCCCCTGCTGGTTCGTAACAGGGACTCTCTTGATCCAGCGGTCTATCGGTGCAGTGTCCCCCTGGTTCTTGAACAAAGAACAGCCTTACTTGCGATTAAATCCACTGGCATTTCCGCAAGCCAACTAGCTTGCTGGGAAACGACTTTTCCAGCTACACTAGCATTAACCGCTGGAAGAAATAAAAGGGGTCAGGGCTGAGGCTGCCCGCCTTTTTCGCTGTCGTAGTCGTCGATGATCGGCGAGACATCAATCTGCTCACAGACGTCCAACAGAAAGTAAACCAAATGATTCTCGGGCAACCAATCCCGTGCCGACGGCGGAAACAAGTGATTCTGATCCGGCGTCCATTCCCGAAACTTCCGTGTCATCCGTGCCTCAAACCTGCAAGTAAAATGAAATGCCCGACCAACAAGACAAATATTAGCGCGATTGCATTTTATTTTCT
>JBLHLE010000620.1:0-5225 GCA_047620805.1 Pirellulaceae bacterium | reverse complement strand
CCGGATTTGTCGCGACAGCCTCTCCGTCGCCACCGTTGAACACAAACACTACCAACAGCACCACGATCAATCCGACTGCAGCGACAGCCGCCCCAATACCGGCAATCAGCCCCATGTTAATGCCGCTGGAATCACCCTGTCGGTCCATCGTGCCTTGCGGATGTGAATAGCTCAGCGGCGATTTCTGACTCGCTGCCGGCTGCTGCTGTTGCATTGCCGGTTGCTGTTGGAACGCCTGCTGTTGGGCTCGCGCCTGCTGTTGGGCATGCGCCTGCTGTTGGGCAAGTGCTTGCTGTTGGGCAAGTGCTTGCTGTTGGGCTCGCGCCTGCTGTTGGGCATGCGCCTGCTGTTGGGCATGCGCCTGCTGTTGGGCTGCTGGATTGGGAATCTGTAGCGGCGCCTGACAGAAAGGGCAAGGAACTCGCTGTCCTGCCAGTCGATCTTCCGCCTTAAAGCCCTGCCCACAAGCACAATGAACGATGATCGGCATGATTTCTCCTACCCGAGAGATTTGTAAGCGCCGCACGTCGAGAGCAAAATCGAAAACGAAGTTGCCCAACGAGTCTTCTCTGTTCAATCACGGTCACTATGAACATTTTGTGACCAAAAGTCAATTTCGACTCCACTTCCCACGACAATTTGCGATTTTGGCGCGAGATGGTAGCCAGCATTTGTCCATCTGCCGGCTATTCAATCCACAATTGGCTAACCACTGCATGCCGAGTTGCATCGGAGAGTTATTCTTCTGTGGCCATCAATTCCAGCATGGTCTCGCCCATCTTTCGGCCAATCCGGTTGAACCAAATTCCGCTGCCCATGTAGTGGTATCCGAAATCGGAGCCGGTCTTTTCCCATTCTTCGAATTGCTTCCGCCAATTTGGGTAAAGCTCTTCCGCAGCTTTATCGACGAGTTCATCGGTGCGAATGGCTTTCACATTCCCTTCGAAAGACTCCAGCTTCTCCATCGCCAATTGAGCGTTCTGGACGGCCAGCATTGCACCCTTGGCCTCCGTGGAACCGTTCTGGCCCATCACGCCAATCACGAACGGCATTTTGGGAGCCTTTAGATCTTTGCGGACGTCGTTAATGAAGTGCTCCATGTTTGCTGCATACTCCAGTTCCGCTCCGTTATACATGTCGTTCCAACCTTGAAACCATACAAGGCCAGCGATCTCGAGTTTCTTTCCCTTTAGTTGCGGGAACATCGTTTCGTAATTCTTAAAGGTGTCGTCCACTTCTGCCATCATGTTTCGATACGACGAGCCGTAGACAGCGGTGATATCGTCCATGGTCGGAAGGGGCTTATTTTGCTTCTTCTTTTCGTTATTTTGTTTCGTGCGTTTTTGAGCGTTCTCGAGCTCCGCTTTAAGAGTCTCTTCCGCAGGCAATCCGGCGGAAGGGGAGCGAAACAACTTGTAGAGCGAGTGGCCACCCCAACATGTTTTGATAAGCAAAACAGGCTCATCGAATTTATCGCCGACTACCGTGCCGAACTCGAGTTCAACGCCGGTCCGACCTGGAGAACCGTATCCGACGGACAAACCGCCATGCCGCTCGAGGTATTTGATTGACACATCATCGCGAACGATCCAATTGTCACCGTCGCGAAGATGGGCAAACAGTTCCTTCGTCTTGCCATCGGTTGCTTGATGATCGAGCAGAGAGTTCTTCGCTTTGCCTTCCATATTGGATTGGCCGGCGAGGACAAACACTTTTACGGTATCACCAGCCGAGGCGAGATTGATTACGCCCGAAAGGACAAAGGCAAACGCCGCACAGAAAACGGATATCTGTTTCATGATCGCAGAAACTCCTAGTGATCTTGGGGTGAGTCAAAGAGGTAAGCGAGACGTTAACCGCGGAAAGTCGACCATAGTTTTTTAGCATTTTTTAAACAACAACCGCTAACTCTCAAGGGTATTATTTTACCACACAAGCAACAGCAACCCAAACGATTCCCGAATCCTGGCAAATGACGTCTCATTTCGACATTCGGTCGCTCCGCATAACCACTATCAATCCGGCAATTATTCGTTACCATAATTCCCTCCTGATAATCGACGAACGGCTTGCAATCGTCTCCCATCACCGCAGCGACGGCACATCAAAGGCACTTCAATGGCACTCACTCTAAGCATCGACCAAGAGCGATTCATCGACTCCCCAGACGCCGCGAAGATCGCCAAGGAAATCAAGTTGCTGAAAGAAGAGCAGTTCGTAATCCTCAGCAAATCCGACACCGTCTTCGTGCAAGCGGAGATTGGCGCAGATTCGATGCGATTGGAATACCGAGACGAACCCACCGCGAGTCCGGACGATGCTCCCGCGCTATTCGAGGCGACGAACCCGCCGACTTCGCGGGAAGAGCTGATTAGTATTTTCTGCGGATTCGCCGAAGGCGTCGACGATTGGAAGGAGCGTTTCGAGTGGTCTCAATTGGAGATCGTAGAAATTGATTACACCATCGTCCTGGCGGTGGAAGCTGATCAACTCGGGGCCTTCGACCCTTACGACTCGGAGCTTCGCACCGACTTCCCAGAGATCTCGGCAGCAGGAGTCATTGCTCTCTGCGCACTGGTATTGAATCAAACACCCGAAAGTACTAATTCCCAGTTCGCGGTCTCTGAAGGATTTGGCGGACGATGGTTCGCAGCTTCGACTTCAGTTCTCAAAGCGCTCGTTGAGTTCCCCGATGACGCAATCGAAGATCTCGCCAAGAAATGGTATAACACCGAATCGTTCCCCAAAGACGCCTATGAACAGAGCAGCGCAATTGAAATGGCCGGCGGCCTGTTCGATCTCGCCCTGGAAGCATCCGAGCAAGGAATCATACTGGCCTTTTGCGAGGTGTAATCCGCCGCAAATAGCAGTCGCACCAGCTTCTACTCGCCGAAATACTCACGGATGGCTACTTGCAATCACCGCAGTCCATCTCATTCTCTGTCGTACGCAGAAACTAGCCGCGTTACGGCCGCTCTAATTCAATGTGTACGCGGCCGACAATCGTGGTAAAATGAGCACTCCTCGTTTGGCATGCTAACATGAGCCAAGTTGCTGTTTTTTCATCGTTCGGCCCCTTTTTCATTGTTCAGCCCCGATTGCTCTCGCGTCATTCTGTTAACTCCCTTCGGTCGAAATCAAAAGCTATGCGTTTTCCGGCATTCCATGCATTGATTCTCGTTGCTCTCTTGGCACCGTGTGGACTTGGCGGCGAAAACGACACGACCGATAAAACGCTCGAATCATTTCTATCCCAACACTGCACTCACTGCCACAACGCGGAAACCAATAAAGCTGACATCGACCTGACTAAGTTGAAATGGAATGAAGGCGAAAACGACACAGCGATCTGGGAACGCGTGATTCGCAAAGTTCGCGCGAGGCAAATGCCACCCGCCGATGCAGAGCGTCCAACGGAACAGCAGTATTTGGCGTTCAGTGCTCTGCTCGAAGAACAACTGCAGCTCCAAGCCACTTCGCATCCCAATCCAGGTCGGACGCCAACCCTGCGTCGTTTAACTCGCACCGAATACCAAAACGCGATTCGGGACATGCTTTCCGTGGAGATCGATGCAACCACGTACCTCCCGGAAGATTCGGCAAGTCATGGCTTCGATAACGTCACGGTCACGAAACTGTCAGCGACGCTCTTAAGTCGCTACATGACTTCGGCCCAGAAGATCGCCCGCCTGGCGATGGGTGGGGATTCGCGAGTCCCCGGCGGCGCCACTGTCCGAATCAAGGCCGACGTCACTCAAGAGGAACACGTCGCCGGTCTGCCGCTAGGCACTCGCGGTGGTACCCTCATACCGTACACATTCCCGCGCGATGGAAAATACGAAGTGCAAATCCGACTGGCCCGCGATCGCAATGAGGAAGTCGAGGGTCTCCGCGGCACACATGAACTCGAGTTAATGGTCGATCGCAAAAGAATCGAACTATTCACAATCCGTCCGCCAAAGAACAAAGACCATAGCAAGGTTGACGCTCATCTCAAAATGCGATTTGCCGTCAAAGCGGGTCCTCATGACATCGGAGTCACGTTCCCGAAAACTCCCTCTTCGCTATTAGAGCTGAAACGTGAACCGTACGATGCGCGGTTCAACATGCACCGTCACCCCCGTTCTGCTCCGGCGGTATTCCAAGTCTCCATCACGGGTCCATTTGACTCCAAGGCAGCTGGCGAATCGCCGAGTCGCAAACGTATTCTGAGTCACATTCCGCTCGACGAATCCCAGTTCGACCAGAACGCCGAACTGATTCTTAAACCGATTATACGTTCCGCCTATCGACGCCCCACGACCGCCGCCGACCTGTCTAAAGCGATGAAGTTCTTTCGTTCTGCCGCTCGCGATAACGGTTTTGAAGCGGGAATTGAGTCGGCTCTCGGCTCGATCCTTGTCAGTCCTCACTTTTTTTTCCGCATCGAACGCGATCCGACGGGTATCTCCTCAACGGGTATCTCCTCAACGGGTATCTCCTCAACGGGTATCTCCTCAACGGGTATCTCGTCAACGGGTATCTCCTCAACGGGTATCTCCTCAACGGGTATCTCGAACAATAAAGCGTACAAGATAACTGACCTGGAACTGGCCTCGCGGATGTCGTTCTTTTTGTGGAGCAGTATTCCCGACGAAGAGCTTCTGAATCTCGCCCAGCGGAATGATTTATCGAAGCCTGCGATACTCAAAGCACAAGTGGAACGGATGCTGGCCGACACTCGCTCCCGCAGTCTAGTCGACAATTTCGCCAGCCAATGGTTATACCTACGTAACCTCGACTCGATCACTCCCAACCTGCGTCTGTTCCCAGACTTCGATGACAACTTGCGACAAGCTTTTCGACAGGAGACAGAACTCTTCTTCGAGGACGTGATTCGCAACGATCGCAGCGTTTTGGAGTTAATCAAATCCGACTACACGTATTTAAATCAGCGTTTGGCGAAACACTATGGCATTCCGCACATCTACGGCAGTCGCTTTCGGAAAGTGCAGTTGCCCCCGGAAAGCCACCGCGGTGGCATTTTGCGGCACGGGAGTATTCTGACCGTGACGTCGTATGCGACCCGTACGTCGCCGGTGATTCGAGGCAATTGGATACTCGAGAACCTATTGGGCACGCCGGCTCCACCGCCGCCCGCCGATGTTCCCGCGTTGGATGACAACACTGTCAACAGTCGCCTTTCCATCCGAGAGCGCTTGGCGGAACATCGCGCGAGTCCCGCT
>JBLHLE010000619.1:0-5226 GCA_047620805.1 Pirellulaceae bacterium | reverse complement strand
ACTGGACGACGTCGTCGCCCTCACCGCGCTCATTCAGTGTCTCGTCAAAAAACTGTCCGACCAAATCGACGAGGGAACGTACCAACACGACTGTCACCCTATGATGGTTCGGCAAAACAAATGGCGGGCATGCCGATTTGGGGTCAATGCTCAACTGGTTGACTCCTACACTTACAAAGTCGTGAGCGTCAGCGAAATGACTCGCGCATTGATCGAACGACTCGGTCCGACCGCACAAGACCTGGGGTGCCTCGAACACCTTGAGCGAGTCCAAGATATAGCGGACGGTGAAAGCTTGCCCGACAAACAGCGAAGCATCCTCGACGCGACGGGCGAACCAGCCGAAATTGTCAGGCAAATAATGCGGCGATCCAGAATTTCGAAAATCGTGTGAGCCGCGACGCCAGTTATTTAGCGTGCAAACGAAAAAAATCGCCGCCCAAGAAGGCGGCGAAAATGTGTTACTCGAAAATGTATTCGGCGAATTTGCGGATCTGGCAACTATTCATCGAGTCGCGCTAAACTACCCGGAAATTCCTTCGGGCTTGAAGTACTCGGGAGCATCTTTCCACTTGATGTTGCAACCGATACTCGGGATCTGCTCGGCAGTTATAGCTTGCCTGGCCAGAACGGCATCCGCAGCTGCCCGCAAATCTTCACCCGTAACCGGAATACCAGATTTTGGACGGCTGCTATCGAACTGACCGCGATAGACAAGTTTCTTATTCTCATCAAACAAAAAGAAATCTGGCGTACAGGCAGCTTGATATTTCTTGGCAACTTCTTGGCTATCGTCAAAAAGATATGGGAACGTGTAGCCCCTTTGTTCCGCTTCGTGCACCATCTGCTCCGGCGAGTCCTGAGGATAGACTGAGGCATCGTTCGAACTAATTCCGACGATCCCCAATCCCTTGGCCTGATACTCACGGGCGAATTGAGAAAGCTCGTCGGCTAAATGAATTACAAAGGGGCAGTGATTGCACATGAAAACCACTAACAATCCAGGGGCACCAGCAAAATCTGAAAGCGAAACCGATTGGCTATCAACATTCACCAATTTAAAATCAGGCGCTTCCGTTCCGAGTGACAACATCGTGCTTGCAGTTTTGACCATCGTCTTCACCGTATCCTTTAGATTTTTTGGTTAGGGGACTAGCAAGTAAGATAAGACGTATTACCGCAACAGAAAAGCGGCGGGCGGAAAAACAGCGCAGAATTTGTACGTGTTGGGATCAAATCCCTTGTTAGCGTAAATCTACCCAGCCTGGGAAGAATGAGACGCAGTAACGGAGCTCGCCAAGTAATTGCTACCTGGAATGCATCGCGGTGGAATCGCAACGTTTAGCCAAACCCAGGACCCCCACGGTCTGGAGTTCGGAGCATCCACTCGGATAGCAACATAGATGGTATCAAATAAAGAAACGACGCCAAACAGAACTCCGTTCTATTTCGGCATTTGGATGTATTTCCCAGAATCTGACGGATTCTCGCCCCATCAAGTGTGGCGCTATGCGGGACTCAACGAGTCAATCGAACGCGACTTAAGCCGGCAGAGAGAGCTTTCTTGCCGAGAGACGGGTAGTTTTTTTGGTAACCCAGTAGTGCCAGTGGATCGAGCCGCTCAACTTTGCACTTTAAAAAACACCCACCCGCAGCCCGCAGCGACTTATTAATTCACCACCGATTGATTCGCAGCCAGATGTTTTGCGACTTCCAATCGCTGATATGCTACTGCAACCGCCTCGGCTTCCAAATCCTTGAGTCGTGAGAGATGCCGGCAAAAATGGTCGTCCGACACAAGCTTTACAAGCGAGTTGTAACGAACCTCTGCGTCCGCGATCAGTTGTTCGGCTTCATCGACGAATGACTGAGTAGTGATAGGCTGTCTTTGTAAGGATTGCGTATTACTAGATTCCATGCTGCCCTCTTGTTGACCAGGATCCCGGGTTCTAATGCAAGTCTTAGCCAGCATTCCTCTTGGTCAAGCGAATTCGAATCAAGATGCATGAAATAGCCAGCGATTCCGTCAGATCGCTCGCGAACCGCGCTTATCCGAATAATTGGTATCGACGTAATACGTGTAAGCAGAAGTCGCAAATCTGCGGGCCCCGACAGACCAACTATGCGAAACCGAAGAGTGCTCGGGCATTTGCCGTGGTTTGCTCAGCAAAATCATCCAGTTCGATACCACGAACTTCGGCAAGGCATGTTGCCGTATGGAATACCAAAGCTGGTTCGTTAGGCCGCTGTCCGCGTTTTGGATCGGGAGACAGATAGGGACTGTCAGTCTCAATTAGTATCCGATCGCTCGGAATAGTCGCCGCGACCTGACGTAACTCATCGGACTTTTTGTAAGTAACCATTCCTGCAAAGCTGATGTACATCCCCAGTTCCAAGCAACGCGAAGCCAACTCAACGTCGCCAGTAAAGGAATGCATCACGCCCCGTAAAGGTCCCCGCTGCTGTGCTTCACTCAGCATCTGATAGATGTCCTCGCCGCAATCGCGCATATGGACGATGAAAGGCAGGTCCTGCTGCTGGGACAATCGCAAATGACGGTCGAAGTAATCTTGCTGCATATCAAAAGGGGTTCGATCCCAATAGCGATCGAGTCCCGTTTCTCCGATGGCGCACACTTTGTCGCATTTCACCAATTGAACGACTTTGTCCCAATCGCCCGACTGAGCGTCGACACAAGAGTTGGGTTGGATTCCGACAGCCGCGTAAATACTGGGAAAGCGGGCGGCTAGCTCAACACCCTGCCGACTTGTCTCGGCATCGATACCAACGCAGATCACGGTTTCGAGCCCCGCGCTTAGATACCGCTCTACCACACCATCGAGTTGTGAAGCAATTGACTCTTCTGTAAGGTGCGCGTGCGTGTCGAATAGCTTCATCGCGTCCACTCAACGGTATTGAGAAAGCGACTGCATCGACCCAAAAAAGCCGAGCATCGACTCGACTAGACGGTCGAGTTCATTTCGATATTGCCTTGAACCTCGAGCAAGCTGTCGAGGTGCCCCTTGGCTTCACCAAGACATTCTTCCGCAAGAGCGCGAGCGTGAGGTGCCAGAGAAAGTTGATCTCGCATCTTTTCGATATCGCTGACGGCCGCTTTTTGATGCGAAACGAGGCAATCGATCAAGTAGTCGATCCCCAAATCATGGAGCCCGCTAAAGTGGATCGGGAAATGACCGTGCTCTATGGCACCACCGTTTTCCATGATCAAGTCATTGATCCGCTCGACCATCTCTCGCTGGTTCTTAACAATGAACTGCAACGTCTCGGCCACTTCACTATTTCTTCCAGCGAAGTAGGGAACCGCATCGCTCAGGTAGACCGCAAGTGATCGATTCAACCTTGCTGACAGGCGTCCTAAGACAGTTAATGTTTCGGATGTCATCGTGATCCCCAAAGGCTATTCGTAACCAGTATCTGCACTACACGTTTTGAAGAGCGTTAAGAAAACAGATGTTCCGCGGCAGCTAAAGCCCAACGGTGCAACCCTTCCCAGCTGACAAGCCACAACGCAGTGGGAATTGTAATCAACCAGATGAATGCCCCTTGGATGGACATGTCGTTGAAACCCACCGACTCTCGTCCTTCAGGCTCGGGATCGATCGTCATTACTTTCACAACTCGCAGGTAGTAGAACAAACTCAAAGCGGTGTTAATACCACCCAGAACAAGCATTACCAAAAGGAAGGTCGCGGGGTTATCGGTTCCTGCACTACTGCCATACACTTCCGCAATGGAGGCAAAAATGGCGAACTTACCAATAAAACCAGCGAGTGGCGGCATGCCGATAAGACTGAACATAATCAACGTGAAGCAAACCACGGTGCAAGGACAGCGGCGGATCAAACCGGCGTAGTCGGCGATCTCTTCGGTTCGCATAGCATTGCGTAGAAACGCGATGATCGCAAAAGCTCCAAGGTTCATGAACATGTAAATTGTAATATAAACCGCCAGCGACGCCAGCGCGCTTTCCGCCATGGCGGCATTCCCTAGATCCACAGCGATCAACATCGGCGGCACGGCCATCATCATGTAGCCCGCATGGGCGATAGTCGAATAGGCCAACAGGCGTTTAATATTCGTCTGTCCATAGGCTGCCAAGTTTCCAAACGTGCAACTTAGGATGGCGAGCAAGGCGATCAGCTTGGCGGCAAATCCGCGAACATTCGACAAACCGTCGGAATCCCGGCCACCATCGTGACTGTGATCGTCGGCGGCAGCGCCATGGTTGTGTCCGCCGCCCGGTTCATGAGCATGTCCTTCTCCGCCGGCAACGCCGTTAGCTCCGGCAACAGCCAAAAGCGTTCCTTGTTCAGACTCGCTGATGGTTGCCTGGGCAAGCATGGCAGTGCGTTCGCCAGGCTCAACACCTTCGGGCACTTGAACCCCAAAACCAATGGCCACTCTTACGAGCAACGCCAAAGCGGCCGCTTTGGATGCGACGCTAAGAAATGCGTTAACTTCTGCGCTGGCCCCTTCGAACACGTCCGGGCACCAAAAATGAAATGGGAAGGCCGACAACTTAAACGCCAAACCGACCATGACCATTAGGCCACCCAGGCCTAAGACCATCGCTTCACCACCACTGAACGTCGCCGCGTTGGCGGCCAGCTGAGCGGTCATCGTTGGAATGTGGACTGTTCCCAGAATTCCAGCAACGAGACTAATGCCGTAAAGCATTACGCCAGCGGCACCAGCACCATATACAGCGTATTTTAAAGCCGCTTCGCTAGCTTCCCGCCGACCTTTCAACATACCCGACAAAACATACGAGGGCACACTTGCCATCTCCACGGCCATGAAGATCATCAACAAGTGATTCGACGATGCCATCAGGCACAGCCCAATAGTCGAACCGAAAACGAGCGAATAGATATCGGGACCATCTTCCCTATCCGGAATACCAGACAGCTTAGTGAAGACGGTGAACAAGACGAGGAAAACTAACAGGATAGCCCGAATAAACACCGTAAACTTGTCGTAAACCAGCATCCCCGTGAAGATTTCCATGCGGGATACGGTGGCAGGATCGGTCAAAGATGCGTCCGCACCAAGTATCTCCCATGGTACCGCGACAAGTAAGGCCGCCACTGATCCGAGAAACGCCAAGACGAATGTATCGATATATCGCCCGAAGTCGAAAACGCGAACAAACAGCATCAAAACTATCGTAGCGCACAGCACCAACTCGGGCATGAACGCGCCGAC
>JBLHLE010000618.1:0-5229 GCA_047620805.1 Pirellulaceae bacterium | reverse complement strand
GGAGGAGAGAACCGCAGAGGAGGAGAGAACCGCAGAGAAGGAGAGAACCGCAGAGGAGGAGAGAACCGCAGAGGAGGAGAGAACCGCAGAGGAGGAGAGAACCGCAGAGGAGGAGAGAACCGCAGAGAAGGAGAAGAATAGAGTTGGCGGATGGAAAGCTCGCAAATCCGTTGAACACGTCGAGACTGCTGAATTCAAATCTAAATGGCTTAGTTGCTCGAGCAAAAAATAAACGACTAAGACAGAACTTTCGAAATCGGTTTCGGACCGCAAAACGTGAATAACCCTTCCAACTGATTCGCGCGACGGGCGGTCTGCGGAGATGTCCCTGGATCCCCCTTCGATTCGCCGCAAGTCCCTGCGCATACGCTATTTTTGAATTGCGACATGGCTCGCGGCGACCCGTCGCTGACCGGAACTCAACTCCCCTTTTGAGTACCCAACTTGAATACTCCGATAAAAAAGAGCGAGCGCGCGGAAACTCGCTGGCAACGATTTCAACTCACCAAAATCGATTGGTGTATTGCGTTGCTGTTCATCTTTGCCACGTTGCTCGCCCGTTGGCCTTACATCCAAGCGGCTCAAACCGTTCTCCACACCGACGAAGCGATTGTCGGAACGATGGCGAACGACATTCTTCAGGGCGAGCGGTTCCCGTTGTACTTTTACGGTCAACGTTACATGGGAGCTCTCGAAGCGTACGCGATTGCGGCCGTGCAGGCTGTGATCGGTTCCCCCATGATCTCGTTGCGATTGGCACCCGCATTATTTCTGACGGCGTTGGTGGCGGCGACGTACTTGATGCTAACGCATTGGTTTGGGCGCCGCGGGGCGATCGTCGGTGCCGCGTCTCTCATTGCGTGCTCGCCGATGTTTTTGCAATGGAGCGTCGCGGCTCGCGGCGGCTACGTCGAAGTCATGTTATGCGGGATACTTTTGTGGTGGGGCTACGGTCACTGGTGCACGGGAACGAACGATGTGAAGTCGTGGCACCGCGCCGCAATGGGCTCACTGATCGGATTCGGCCTCTGGATCAACCCGATGATGGCGGTCTTCATGGCCCCCATTGTAGTTCATGCCCTCCTCAATCGCCCGTTGCGATACTTTGAGGCGTCGAATCTGGGTTCGGCATGGGTTCGATTCTCTCGCGATCTCTGGCCGAACGTACCGTGGACTATGCCCGCCGTAGTACTCGGACTCGTCACGGCGCTCAGCTTCATCGTCTGCGTGACCGTAGGAAGCGAAGGTGTTGAATACGTCCTGCTGTACAACATCATTCCCAAACCGGCGGCGGCGGGCGTGATTATGTTGATCTGTGTTAGTGCTGGGGCTTGGGTCGCTATTAAGACAACATGGTTCAAATGGGCTCGAACACAAGTCGATTTCGTCGGGCCATTCATCTTTGGTTTTATTGCGGGACAGACTCCAGCGATTGCTTACGTCGTCATCCAAAAAATGCGGGGAGAACCGCTGGAAGATTGCCTACCACTGGCGCTGCGGCCGATCTACGCACTTCCCGAAACCCTCGGCTACCTGATAACCGGCCTTCCACTCGTCCTCGGTTCCGATCCACACCCCGTGGTGAATCTCAGCATCGTGGGATACGTATTGGACATGCCGAGCGTTAGCCAGTGGAGTTATCTGGTTGTAGGAACCAATTTCCTTTGCCTCATTACACTTGCGATTCTCGCGCTCGCCTACTGGCGGCAAAATCGCGAGTCCTTGTTGGCAATGTTACGTTTGCAACCGGGGCTATATGGCCCCGCGGCTTTCCTTCCTCTGGCAGGTCTTGGACTGGTTGGGATGTACGCGATAAGTGGATGTGCGATCAATTTAACGTCGATTCGGTATTTGGTTCCTCTGTTCTGTTCCATCGCCGGGATGTTCGCCGTGTTGGCAGCCTCACAACGAGCAATCGTATGGAACCGTGTGCTGCTAGGGATCGTGTTAGCGTGTTGGACCGGCGGGCAAATAACCCATATCTACCGATTGGGTGCGCCGCATCCGCTGAGTCCGATTGCGGATGAATTGGACCGACGGAAGGTTCAGTTCGCTCACAGCGAACCGTTAGATGCTCATCTGCTGAGTTTTCTAACTGGGCCCAATACACGGCTCATCGAGTACTCGTCGTTTTGGCCGCGATTGGCGCACCATCGCGAAATGGCACCGGCCGATGGCCCGCAACAATACGTCGTGCAAACTGTAGAATTCGATTGGCGAAAGACCTGGACCTGGGACGACGACGCTCCCGTGCAGACCTACCGCATCCTCTATCCTCGTTTGAAAGAATGGGTAAAAGAGCACCCCGACGATCTTATCAGTCGAGAACCCTTGATCAACGGATACGAACTTTGGACCCTTCGTCGCGAAATCCCTTTGCCCACCCAAGACGCTACTTAACCTAACGACGGCCGATGTTGCCCCACCCGCGGCCCAATTCCGGAGGAGTCGTCTGCGGCCTCCCCTTCTCATTTCGTTTTGGGCAGTAGATAAATCGTCATCCCAAAACGAAATGAGTGGGGAGGTGACTCGTGTGAGAAACGCAATAATGCGTTCGCTGAAAACGGTCGGTCAGCAACGAGATACCGCTATTTCTTGCCTACATACAGCGGATTCTTCTTCGGCAGTTTCGCACCGCTAGTTACGTACCACTGTTCAAGTTGCTTCTTCAACGCTGCAACGCGAGCGGGTTCTTTGGCCGCTAGGTCTGTTGTTTCGGACAGGTCGTCTGTCAAATTAAATAGTTCGACGCCATCTTCCTCGAACCAGTAAATCATCTTCCAATCGCCATCGCGGACGATGCTATAGGGACCTCGTGCAAAGCGGTAATGAGGAAAGTGCCAGAACAGAGGTCGGTCACCCAAACGTCCTTCGCTTTGCAATAGTGGCAGCAGACTTACACCGTCGATCTCGGTGTCTTTGGATTTCTCCACTCCACAAGCATCGAGAATCGTGGGTAGAAAGTCGATGCTGCAAACCGGCGTGTCGTTGATTTGCTTTGGCTTTACAACGCCGGGCCAACGGACGATGTATGGCACTCGAATGCCACCTTCGTAGGGAAAACCTTTGCCTGATCGCAAAGGAGCGTTGTGAGTTGGGCCGAGCAACCCGCCATTATCCGAACTAAAAATAATCAGCGTGTTGTCAGCAAGTTTAAGTTCATCGAGCACCTTCATCACGTTGCCAACCGCATCGTCGACGCTTTCGACCATTCCGGCGTACGTGGCATTCTTCTGATTCGTTGCTGGCTTGGCTTGGTACTTCTCGATCAGTTCTTTTTTCGCACCCAGCGGTGTATGTACCGCGTAGTTAGCCAGGTACAGAAAGAACGGATCGTCTTTGTGCTTGCGAATGAAGTTAACCGCTTCATCACCTTCTCGATCCGTGAGATATTCACCGGGCTGCCGAGCCTGCAGAGTCGGAATTCCCTCGGGACGTCGATTGGTGGTGTATGGATCGAAGTAACTGTGTGGTTGGCCCAAATCGCAACCACCAAAGTTATAAGTGAATCCCTGTTTCTGAGGATACCAATCATCGGGACCGAGATGCCATTTGCCGATATGGCAACTCACATAACCCGCCTCGCCGAGAATCTCTGCCAACGTCGTTTCCGAATGCTCCATGTACAACGGGTTACGTGGACAGAGCAACGCGCGGTTCTTACCGCCAACATACTCGTCGACCACCGTTCCCGCCGGTGGAACAGTGCCACCTTGAAAGCGAGCGCGAATCCAATCCGTGACGCCAACTCGCGCGGGATAACGCCCCGTCATCACGGAGGCACGCGTCGGCGAACAAACTGCGCAGGCAGCATAACCGTTAGTGAACCGAATACCCTCCGCCGCCAAGCGATCGACATTCGGCGTCTCGAAGTACTTGCTGCCCTGGCAACTCAGGTCGGTCCAACCCAAATCGTCAACCAATACCAAGACGATGTTCAGCGGTCGTTCTTTGGCCTGCGATAGGCTCGCGTGCAGAAGAAGAATACACGCCGAAAGCGCCAGCAACAATAGTTTTTGGGAAACAAACTTCATTTTGAAATCTCGTTGTTCAATTATCCAGTTGTTTGACAAACTGCCAAGGTAATCGGACCAGTATTGGACAGCAAATCACAGCCCTCTAACAGTAGTATGGCCTAGAATTGTAGGGTCTAATTATGGACTTCCATTTCCATCACGTTACGCAACCGCCGCCGGGAACGCTACCAATGAAATACCTGCCGTTCATTCTGTTGTTGTCATTTGCCACTCCGTCAGTGGCACAGCACGACTACAAAGTATCCCGCATGAAGTTGCGCGATGGTGAATACGACGAAGCGATCAAAATTCTCGACAAGTGGATCGCGAAGGCGCCTCAGGACAGCGAATGGGTATACCAATTGGCAATCGCGCAAACTGGCCAGGGAAACCTGGAAACAGCGAATGCCACCGTCAAACGCGCTCTCGCAATGGGTGTCGCACCTGGGCGATTTGCAGCCGATGCCCAGCATCTGTTCAAGCCGCTGGTCGAGACGGAAGAGTTCAAGACATTGCTCGCCTCTGTGAGAAATGTTCCTATTCAGGGGCCGATGATGGGCAACGCAACTGCAACATCGGCATCCATCTGGCTCCGCACCGCCGGTCCCAGCAAAGTGCAGATCCTTTATGGCGACAAACAGGCAGCGAGTCCGGCCACTTCAAGAACTGTAGAAACCACTGCTGAAAAAGATTTTACTGCCGTCGTTAAGCTAGACGGACTTACTCCGAAAACGATGTACACCTACCAAATCGTTATTGACGGCCAGACGGACAAAACGCATCTCCCGGCGAGTTTTGTGACCGCCCCCGTAAAAGGTGAACCAACAAAATTTCGATTCGCGTTTGGTGGCGGAGCTGGATATGTACCAGAGCACGAATATATGTGGGATACCATCGGCGCGCAGAAACCAGACGCCTTGGTTCTGCTGGGCGATAACATGTACAGCGACGATCCGAAGAATCGCGAGATGCAAAAGTTTTGTTACTATCGCCGACAATCACCGCCAGAGTTTCGGCGATTGACAGGTGGAATTCCTGTCTACAGTATTTGGGACGACCACGATTTTGGCACTAACGACTGTAGCGGAGGACCGGCAATCGACTCTCCCGATTGGAAGCTCCCCGTGTGGAATGTGTTTCGGCAAAACTGGGTGAATCCGGGATACGGTGCAGGCGAAAAACGACCCGGTTGTTGGTACGACTTCTACCGCGG
>JBLHLE010000617.1:0-5238 GCA_047620805.1 Pirellulaceae bacterium | reverse complement strand
GGTTATTGATTGATTCTCGACTGACATTCCTATCGACTAACAGAATTCTCAAAAATCTGAAATAGCAATCGAAAATTGACAGCTACCACGGAATCTCCAAAGTCACCGATTGACGAAATCGCTCCGTCCAACACGGCAGTTGTAGAACCGCTGGAACCAAAACCGCCGGTGGTACCTGCTCCTCCACCAATCCCAACGGAACGAGTGATCGCGTTCATGGATCACGGGCCGGTTGTGGTTGATTTGAAAATCAAGATTGGAAATGCCACTCTGCAACAGGCGTTCGGAAATTTGATTGACGACGTACTCGCTCACTCCGACGCTAATGGCGACGGCGAGTCGAGTTGGGAAGAGCTGTCTCGAATGCCGCGGTATGTTTACGGAATAGCGGGCAACGCTCCGTTCCGAAATGAACAAGAGCGACGAAACATGATCGAACTTTACGACGTCAACAAGAACAGCATTGTCGATCGCGATGAAGTCCCGCGTTTTCTGACGCGTAATGCCGGCGGGGCGAAGGCGTTCTCACTTAGTGACAGCAACTACTTTCGCTACTACAACCGCCGCGATTCTGGCATTCGGCGAGCACTAGACGTCGACCGTAACGGTGCGATCTCCTTCGCAGAACTCGCCGAACTCCAGAGCATACTCACGCTTAAAGATCTCGATCAAGACGAACTATTGCTTCCCAATGAACTGATCGAGACAACAGAGACGTCACTCGCCCAATTACCAAATGTGCGGCGACCCGGCCCCAGCGTCGGCAACCACCTAGCACCTTCGACCAACTGGACGACGTTGCTATACAGTTTGCAGGAACACTACGCTTACGGCGACAAGATCGAAGGCTCGAGCGTGCTCTGGTTGCCAGGCGTTTTTGACAAGTTGGATGAAAACGCCGACGGCAAGTTGAGCATCAAAGAAATAAGTCGCATCGAAACGGTGCCAGCGCATGTCACCATTACCCTGCAATTCCCCGGCGGGGACTCCGACGCGGAACTGTCCATCCTCGATGTTGAGACCCATCAGGCCGTTGAACTTGGCGGAGAAATGACGTTGGAAGCGCAACGTGTTGTCCTCCCATTTTCGAAACACGAAACACTCGAACTCTTCATTAATGATTTGGCGATGTCAGTGAATGCTGCTCAGGCGGAACAACGCTTTAATGCTATCGACGCCGATGGCAATAAATACGTCGACGAAGCGGAACTCACTGCCAACGGACTTGCCCAAGCTGGACAATTCTCGGTTGCAGATGCGGACGGCGACGAAAAAGTCACTCTGGAAGAACTCCGGGAATACCTTCAGATGCAACAACTCGCCATCCGCTCGCAAGTCCGCGGCCGCATTAGCGATACCCCGGATGCACTGTTCACCTATCTAGATGCAGATCGCGACGGCCGACTCGAAACTCGAGAACTCGCCAGTGCTGCCGAGCGAATGAAAGCACTCGACGAAAATGGAGACCAGAAGATCAATATGGATGAGATTCCGGGTAGCATGTACCTGGGGATCTCACGCGGCGATCCTCAAAACATGAACGCGATGTTTAGTATCCCCAGCGCCAATATCGTTCCAAACGAAGAACAGCCTGCATGGTTTGAGAAGATGGATCGCAACGGCGACGGCGATCTTAGTCGCCGCGAATTCCTCGGTACGGAAGTTCAATTCGGCCAGCTGGATACTGACGACGATGGTTTTATCAGTGTCCAAGAAGTTCTTTCCATCGCAGAGACAAACTCTTCCGAAGACACCAACCCAAGCGAAGAAGTTGCCCCCGCGAAGAAGTTGCCCCCGCGAAAGATGATACGCATGTGAAAGATGATACGCATGTGAAAGATGATACGCATGTGAAAGATGATACGCCTGCGGACCAGTTCACTCCAGCCGACCCCACCCCGACTTCATAGAACGGTCAAGATGCCCCCATCGAACGAATTCCAATCGAACGAATTCCAGTCCACCAACTTACCGCCCGAGCGGATTGCTGGTCGTCCGTTGCAATTTCGAGTACGTCACCTGCTGTTCTTTCTCCTGGCCGTCGCCCTGGTCTCGGGGCTAATTCATAATTTCAATCAAACGGTATCGACCGTTTGCCTGATTATGCTTTCAATCGGAGCTCCGATTTTCGTTCTTATCGTTGTCGTAGGGATCGCGATCCGCCCCATCTTCTCTTTCCCGTGGAAACTATGTCAACAACCGAGTCACCCAGTTCTCGGTCCTGACGTAGATTCAAACGCAGACGAAGCGGTGTTTTGACAATTCTTTGATCGAGACGACTTTGTCACAAGAGTTGAGTCGCAAGCGAAAGCTCGAACCGGCGGGGAACTGACGAGAGTTTGCCTCGCATCGAATGCGTGTCACGGAATTGCTGCGTAGCCAACCCCAATTGCGAACGGCTTACGAAGAAGTATTGCGACCGGGTTCCTGCGCGATTCAGAAAAGACAAGGCTCGGTGTGGATCTCCCGCACCGAGCCTGTGCCTAAATTCGGTCAATAGTGCCATCTTTGGCTATTTTTCTTAGGAGAGCGAACCATGAATTGGCCGATCATTGCCCAAGTTCCTAAGAATAGAACCCCGATGGCCGTGTGAATAAAGTCGACGGACATGGAGATGCCTTCCACTTAAGATTAATGCATCTTCCTCCGTGTGTAATATCGACCGTCCATGTATTGAGTGTGATCGGTTGAGGCTGGCAAAATGACCAGAAGTTTCTCAATCCAGCGTTTAATGCCATTAATCGGCAACGCTTTGGTGGCCGTCACGGATTAACATAGAGTCGAGGCACACATTGCGATCACTCCACTTGATAGGGGGAGAAAATTCACCTATTAAGGCAATACAACTGTTAAAACACGGTCGAAATGGCAAGGCAGACACAACGACTTCCTTATTGCCTCCCACCGACGGGCTAGGTACGATGGCCCGGCGTGTAACCCGTAAAATTAAGTACCCCGTAAAATTAAGAATCCCATAAGATAATTCGAACGGAACGATAGCGCAAAGATGAATCAAACGAAGGAATTTGCCGTTGGCATCGACTTGGGCACGACCTTTTCTGCAGTCGCTTACCTGGACGATCTGGGGCGACCACAAACTTTGGCGAACGCCGAGGGCGACAATATCACGCCGAGCGTGATTCTATTCGAAGGCGACGATGTGATCGTTGGCAAGGAAGCCGTCAAGGCAATGTCGACGGACATGGAACAAGTCGCCGATTGCGCTAAACGCGACCTTGGATTTCGGGTCTACCACAAAGTGCTGGGCGGACGCCAGTATCCGCCGGAAGCTCTGCAGGCCTGGATACTTAACAAACTTCGCCTCGACGCCGAGGCACAAATCGGACCAATTCGTCGCGCTGTCATCACTGTGCCCGCGTATTTTGACGAGGTTCGCCGCAAGGCCACACAGGATGCGGGTTACATCGCCGGTTTCGAGGTGATGGACATTATCAACGAACCGACAGCTGCGGCTGTCGCTTTCGGATTCAAACAGGGTTATCTTCACCCGGAAGAAAATAGCGACGAAAAGAAACGAATACTTGTCTACGATCTCGGTGGCGGTACGTTCGACGTAACCGTAATGGAAATTGGCGGTCGCCAATTCGTCGCGCTCGCAACTGACGGCGACGTGCAGCTCGGTGGCCGCGACTGGGACCAACGGATCATGGATTACGTCGCGGAGGAGTTCATTCGAACATTCACGATTGACCCGCGTGAAGACCCCAACGTGTACGGTCGCTTGTGGCGGGAAGCCGAAGACGCCAAACGCACTTTGTCGACTCGCAGCAAAGCTACAGTTTCGTGCGACTACAAAGGACACGCGATGCGCGTCGAGCTGGAACGAGACAAGTTCCACGAGATGACTCAAGATCTTCTCGACCGCACGGCGTTTACGACACGACAAACACTACAGGCCGCTGGACTCGAATGGTCGGATATCGACCGTGTGCTGATGGTCGGTGGTTCCACTCGCATGCCCGCCGTGGCTCAAATGCTAGAGGGTTTGAGTGGCAAGGAACCAGACCGCTCGGTCTCACCGGATGAAGCCGTCGCTCACGGTGCGGCATTACACGCTGGCATCCTGCTTTCCAAATTCCGGGGGGAAAACCCGGCATTTCGAATCAAGAACGTAAACTCACACAGCCTGGGAATCGTCGCGACCGACTCCAAAACGAAGCGGCCGCGAAACGCCATTCTCATCCCCCGCAACACACCGTTACCGGTGACTGCAAAGCGAGTTTTCAAAACTCAAAAAGCCAACCAACAGTCCATTAAAGTACAGATCGTGGAAGGCGAGAGCGCGTCGCCGGACGACTGCTCCGAAATCGGCAAGTGTACCGTTCGCGATCTGCCAGACAATCTTCCCGCCCAAACTCCCATCGAGGTGCGCTTTAAGTACGAAGAAAATGGAAGATTAACAGTGACGGTGCAAGTTGGCGGATCTGACAACGCGTTGCGTCATGAAATCGCTCGCGAGAATAGCCTCACCCAAGATCAGCTCGACAGCTGGCGACAGTATATCTCGAAAGTCGAGCTTTAAGAATCTTCGTTTCTGTTACGACCTGAGCGGAATCCTAGCGTCGAACGCGGTATTTGGGGACACGTGTTACCGATCCTAACGATTGCCCAGGTTGTCCCAACCTGTTCGTAGAAAACGCACGGGTCCACCACTTAGCGCGTCCCTGCCAATGGCGCTGCGTATACAGAAAGCTATGTTTCAGAAATGTTTGCGAATGATGCGAACTCATTTTTCCAAAAGGACTGAGGCATGGGCATGGCTATCGACGCTCCAAAACTTTTGATCGTAGACGACGATCCGGTGATGACGAGACTGCTGTCGAAGTGGCTGGAAAAAGCGGGATACGATGTTAGATGCGTCTACAATGGTCGAGACGCCATCTCTGCAATCGAAGACGAATGTCCTCACGTTCTGATCACCGACTGGGAAATGCCAGTAATGGATGGTCTGGAATTGTGTAGCTGGCTGCGCGAACAACAACTACCGCACTACGTCTATACGTTGTTCGTAACAGCTCGCTGCTGCACCGAAGACATGTTGAAGGGTTTGCATGCTGGCGCCGATGACTTCCTTAAAAAGCCGATCGACAAATGCGAACTGCTGGCCCGTATTCAGTCTGGTCGTCGCGTTATCGATTTGGAACGACGCTTGTCCCAATTGGCCAAATACGACTCACTCACCGGACTCGCCACCCAAGGGACATTCTTCGATGAACT
>JBLHLE010000616.1:0-5248 GCA_047620805.1 Pirellulaceae bacterium | reverse complement strand
GGCCCCAGTGTGGGCAAGGCAATCGCCTTTCTGCTAAACAAGCACGCTGGCGACAGCAACATGATGGCGGCGATACAGAGTTCTCTACGGGAAGAGAATATTGAGGACGTCGTTAGTGCACTCGAACCAAGCGTATTGCGAACGCAACTTCAAATACAACTTGCCGAATTCGCGATTGCAACGAACAGGATCGCCGCATTAGAGCTGGTTGCCACACAAGTGCTAGACGAATCCAAGGATCGCAACTTAACCGCCGTCGAAATGAGGCTCTTGGGCACGATCCTCAACGCGCCGCAGGTCGCAGTCATAGAAAAGCTCACCAAAGACTTACAAAACCAGCTTCGCGTCAAACAACAGCGATTTCTCTCCATAGCGTTGGACCCGCAAGCAGATCTTTCTCTTCGCGTCGTCGCGATCAGCATATGTGGAACAGAACCAGTCGCGAGACCTTCCGCTCTATTGAAACTATTCACTGCACAACATCCGCTCGAGATCCAATTGGCGGCGTTGGACAGGATCGGCGCTCTCGATAACAAAGGCGACATCATACTCGTGCTGGCGAAACTCGACACCTATTCACCGGAAATGAGAAACCGGATTATCGACCAAGTGATACAGCGCCAATCATGGCACAGCGAACTTCTCGCAACAGGAAAGCTGCAACAGATTTACAATTCCGTCGACATCAAGCGGCGTGCGCAGTTGGAAACTATTCCGTTGTTTGCGGGCAAGTTAGAAACTCCTTTAGGCACCTCCAGTCGAGTCGAAGTACTTACTCTTTATCGATCGCAACTCCTTCTGCCAAGCAACGCGAGCGCTGGAAAGCAGGTATTTCTGAAACACTGCGCGGCCTGCCACAAGTTTGGCGGCGACGGTTTTCCTGTCGGTCCCGATCTAGCAGCGCTAACCAACAAGTCGTCGGAAAACTTGCTGGTTGCGATCCTCGATCCAGGTCGCGCCGTCGAGACAAAGTACCTCGAATTCACCGTTTCACTGGTCGATGGAAAACAGCACACGGGGATGATCTCGAGTGAATCGTCCGGTTCGATTTCGTTTGTGGGGCAAAACGCCAAATCGACCGTTGTGTTGCGTCGCGACATCGATCAGATATCCACTCACAACAAATCATTTATGCCCGACGGATTTGAAAAAGTGATTTCTCCGCAAGACATGTCCGATCTGATTGCCTACGTCCAAACGGTTTCAATTCCTAGCAAGCATTTTTCCGGAAATGCACCAGAATTGGTAACGCCGAACGCTGCGGGAGCATTCGAGCTCGCTGCGACAAAGGCCAACATTTACGGACCGAGCATCGTGTTTGAGCCGGGTTACAAAAACCTGGGATTCTGGGGCCATGTCGGAGACCACGTCGTGTGGGATCTAAAGAACGATAAGGCGGGGCGATTCACCGTTGTTCTCGATTACGCCTGCAACCGCGATACGGCAGGAAACACGATCGAGATCAGTGTAAATGGCAAACGGATCGACCATAAAATCGAATCGACCGACACCTGGGAGAATTACCGTCAAGTGAAACTGGGAGTCATCGAAATCCCAAATGGCAAACTACAACTAAGAGCTCAAGCCAGCAAATCGCTGCAGGGCTATTTGTTAGACCTCCGCGGCATCGTGCTGACCCCCGAGTAGTGATCGCGCCACCTCCCGAGCAACGGAGCCTCCCGAGCAACGGAGCCTCCCCGAGCGACGGAGCCTCCCCGAGCGACGGAGCCTCCCCGAGCGAGCGTGCTCGTTACCTAAGTTTTGAGGGAATTCGTTTAACCGTCAGCCCGAAGAAATCGCCATGAAAATGTTGTTGTAAAGATTATTGCTGGCGGCGATTTCTGGCGGCGTACGCGCGTATGCAACCGAAGAATGCCGCCTGGCATCTAACGGGTGGTTAACTTTCTGCGGCATTCTTCTTTGGCTAACGGTCAATCAAAAAACTTGCGTAAAGACAAGCCCTGGCAAGTTCCTCCGCCGCGGGGATTAGCGGTGACTCCAATGTCTATAGGTCAAACAAATCGAAGTCGCCGACATTTAAACTTCCCATCAGTTCGTCCACAAATTCCGTGCCGTTTTCAGATAACAGCGTTGGTTGCTCTCGTTGCGGGCCGGCGTCTTTTGTCCAGCGAACGAGGATGTCCGCTTGGTCGTTGACTTGATCTTGCTCCAAACCTAGCTGTTCTTGGGCATCGTCGAATGCGACCGCCAACGAATCGCTACTACCAGCAGCGAAGCCGGCGGGGTACTGAATGCGATCCCCAAATCGATCGGCGAATAAAGTGAAGTCGAACACACTGACACCGTTGTCACGGCTTGGATCCGCGTAAGTGGGGGCACGCGTCGTAAACTCTCCGAACCAATAGCTAAAGGTCGAGAAATCGAAAACTGAAATTCCAGCGTCACCGCTCCAATCAGTAATCAGCACGTAGAATTCATCGTCTCTGGCTCCACCGAACGAATAGACTCCGCCAGCGTTTCCATTGTTGTCGCCGTCAAAGCCGTTTCCGGCAAGGTCAGTGATATTGCCAGCGATGTCGAGTCGATAGGCGCCTTCGCCAAGCTCGGCGGCGGCAAAGTCTAGCGTGACCGTCGAACCGACCAGCGAAAAATGTTGCGGCTGGAGCGTAAAGGGAGTGTCGCTGTCCACTGGAATGTCGATTCCCAGATTCGTTAGCGTGAAATTGGCGACTGTGGCGTTAACGTCCTCGGTAAACTCGATCGTCACTCGCTCGATCGTGCTTCTTTGCTGAGCCCAAGAAGTTGGCGACGGGCCCTTGGCAAGCGGAGCTGGATCGACAAATCCAGTGTTGATCGCCACCGACGCCACTGCTGGAAAACCGTTGACGCGAATCAATGCGATGTCGTTGCCGTTGCCATCAACTCCAGCGACCGAATCATAGTTATAGCTAATCTGGAAACGTATCGACGACTGGCCCACGCTAACTACAAGCTCCGCATCGTCGGCCAGTCCTGCGAACGTCCCAACGACCGCGTCCGCCTGGTCGTTGTCTACGATGACCATCGTGTCGCCTACCGTGGGAACAAATCCACCATTCAATTGAACGACTAAATTGCTTCCCGTTACATCCACTGTTCCGGTAACGTCGAGACTACCAAACTCGCCAGCGTTGGTGCCAGCAATTTCAATCTCCAATGTCCCCCCGGCGGGAATCGTCGTGTTTCCAGTCGACAGTTGTCCCGTGACATCGCCGGGAGCAAGCTTCGCTCCGGCCTCGACGTCGATACTCGCCAAAACTCCACCGTCGCCGCCGAGTGTAGCGCCGTTTTCGACTAGGACTGCACCAGTCGCGATTCCTGTCGTGGAGGTGACGTTCAGCCGACCTGCCTCAACATTGGTTTCACCTGTGTACGAGTTATTCCCGGCAAGCGTCACGGTACCGACGCCAGTTTTTCTGATTCCCGCGTAGAGATTAACTGGTAGATGTGCCAGATTGTATTTTTGACCGAGGAAGTCTTCGACAACGAGACGTTCTAGCTCGGTAAGTGCCGAGTTGAAAATCAGTACTTCCGACATATCTACCTCGGCGTGATTGCCGATGTCCGGTGCGTTCAGTGCATCGCCACTATTGTCGCGAGCGCCGAGGACCAGGGCAGAGCCCGAGTTCGCGATATCGCCCGTATCGACCAAATTTGTGCTGAGAGTTCCGCCCAGCCATGTCTGCCGCAGGGAAGAATCGTAGCGGGCCGTGAAGATCTGCGGGGTGTTCAAGAGTGGAGCGTCGGCCGCGGGTCCGCCCGAGTGACCGTCGTCATCGGCACTGGTCCCGCGCAGCGTCAACACAACGTGATCGTCTCCGCCATGCCGCCGCAACTGCCAACCATCTCCCTCGCCGCGCTTCGTAATAACTCCCTCCCAGGTCCCAGTCCCCGCTTTGGCTTCGCCCACCATAAAAATGGTCATCTCGCTGGCGAAGTCGAATTGAGTCTCATCGGGAGCATAGAGGTAGTCGGTCGTGCCGTTGAAGCGTACGACTGGCATGCCCCCCAGTCCGTTGCTGACTAAAGTCGGCGGATTAATGTTCGCAGCGTGATTGATTACTGAATTGTTGAAATCCGTCGATTTGTCGGACCACATAGTTACGTCCGAACCATCCGCTCCTGTGAGGTCGCCCGCGTCGAGCCACAACTCTAAGTTCGGGTTCGTTGCGACCAGCGGCGTCGCCGTAATGGTTCCGACAATATCACCGTTGACTGTGATGTCGCCATCTCCGCCCAGAGTCAGCGCAGTGTTCGTGATGTCGAGATCGCCATTGATCGTGAGCGAACCGGCCAAGGTCGATACGACGGGCGTACCTTCATTGAAGGTCACGTTCTGGTTAAGTATGTTGGCACCGGAAATACTGAGAAGATCGCCAGCCAGGACGAGTGTTTCCGCAGCGTCAAGTGTGACTCCGCCGACTAATCCAAGTGCCGAACCCGCCAACGAAACAGTTCCTGCGGCATTCGTTCCGAGAGCCGCGTTATTGGAGGCAGTCAATTGACCGTCTGCGATCGTTGTGACGCCCGTGTAGGTGTTGGCATTGGACAAGAGTAACTCGCCGCTGCCAGCTTTTGTCAACGCATCGCCGCTAACCACTCCGCGCAGTTCCGCTGAAGCGTCACCTTCTGGAGAAATGGTCGCGTTTCCTGTCAAAGTTGTACCGCCGGCGAAAATGAAATCTGCAACAGCATCGCTTGTCAGTAACAACTCGGCACTGTCGACAACGCTTAGATTGGCGAATGTAGTCACCGTGATTCCCGTCGAATTGATTTGAGATCCAGGCGACATCACATTTACATTGTTGGCGAGTGTTACTGGGTCCGTGCCGCCGGGAACGAGTGTGAGATCGACCGCACCCCCTTGCACAACGAGGTTACCAGTTCCCAAACCGCTACTGGTGCCATTGGCACCAACAACCAAGGTTCCATCTGCTGCAATCGTCTGCCCGCTTCGCGAACTGGGCGACATGGTGACAAGCGCCCCAGCGCCATCCATGGTGAGATTAGCGTTGCCGACTGCTGCACCCGTGAGCGTCGCCGTCAAGCTGAGAGCCGGTTTGATCGCTGCATCTTGAGCGATGTTCGTCGCGCCCGTGAATGTTAGGTTGGCGTCGAGTTCTCGAGCATTGATAGCCAGTTGCGTTTCGGTACCTAAAGTCAGCCCACCGAGAGAAGCAGTAATCATTGGCCCCATCAGGTTAATATTCGCGGCACCAGACGTAGAGATATCATTCGTCAAGGCGAA
>JBLHLE010000615.1:0-5254 GCA_047620805.1 Pirellulaceae bacterium | reverse complement strand
AAGCTACGACTCAAGCGACTTCTCAAGCGACGACTCGAGCTACGACGCAAAAGGAAAAGGAGGCGACAAAGCCGCCTCCTTTCCGAATTTTTGCCAGGTCGTCTTGTGCCGAATCACCTGCTACCTGGGCAGACTCGCCAACTTTTACTATTCGGCTATCGCCACTTCTTTACTGGTTTTCGGGGCTCTTAACTGCTCAGTTACATCGACGAATATACCCGACTGAGTCCAGTCTGGCTTACCCAGTGGACTGACGGGGCTGAAGTAGAAACTACGATTTTCGAGCATTTCCATTTTCGCGGCAAAGTAAGTGTTGAAGACTAACCGGAAGGTATTCACTGGCGACAAATCGTTCGGAACGACGGTGTCGCCCGATTCGGGTAGATACATCGCTGTAACGATGCTGCAGCGCTCGCGGATCTTCTCTGTATCAGACTTGGCCTGGTCGTTTTCGTATCGCAGTTCGGGACCTTCGTCGGCCTGAATGATTATGACTGGCGGAGTTTTTGAAACTTTGACAATGTCGTCGACCACGTCCAGTATTTGTTTGTTGGTGTAGATCAGTTGATTGACATAGTTCTCACGTTCCGTTCGCTCCGCAGCTTTTGAAGGTGAAAGCGATTCGCCGTCGGCGTCGAACTTCCAGGGGTTGTGTGGGACGAGGAAGTGGGCGTAGATGAATTTCGGCTTGCCGGTGGGTGCCTTGGCGGTCCGCTTCAGCAAATCGAGTTTTTGCGTCACTTGCGAACGCACGTCGGTCGCGGGGAAATAGGCGTACAACGGAGTCATCCGAAACAGCTCTTCGCGAAACTCTGTCGGCATTCGGGAAAAGCGGAAGTTGGCCTTGGCCTGCGAGTTTTTACGAAGGCCATCCAGCGGATTTCCAAGGTGCACGTAGTCGTAGCCTTGCTCGTTAAACAGGCGGCCGACGCGATGCTTGTCGAGCATTTCCCGGTAGTAGAACATCGTTGACAACTTGTTTTGGTGGTAGGTCATATTCAGCGCCGAGGCCATCGAGATTTCGGTTTTTGGGTAATTCGCCTTACTGTCGCTGGCAACCGAGAATCCCCGTTCCTGCAGCGCATTGAGAAACTCGGAGTTGTCGTGCCCAAAGTCGTCGTTCAAGATGTCGGCACCGGCGTAGCGGTCGAAAACCAAATAATAAACATCTCGCTTAACTGCAGGTGTTTGCAACTCGATTTGCTCTTGCGAGATTGCTGCAAACGTAGGATCGATCTCGTGCGCACGACCTTCCCATGAAGCGGAAAGGACCGACATTAGCGAGATGGCAAACAGCGCGATCGAAAACAAATTCAGTATGCGGGTGACTTTGCGTTCATCAAAAAAATCGAACTTGTAGAACAGATAGACACCAAACAACATCGCCAAATTCCAAACCGGGAGAAGATAGCGGTCGCGGAGAAGAATTGGCGATCCCATTCTTGCCAAGTACGTATTCAAGCCGTAAGCGCTGCCGTAGGTGAAGAAGAGCGCAATAACCCAGGTCGTGGCGATTGCGGCGCGAGTTCTCGTGGGAAAAAACGCACCCAAAATCACGGTCAGAATCGTGGCAGCAATAAAGCTGGTCGTCATCGCTTGAAACGCGTCCCCAAACGTCGCTTCGTGCACGTTAACGGCATACAACGCCATGATTGGAAATATCGCAAACAAGACCGTGTGGAGCGGCAGCTGGCCAATCTTGGTCAGCAAATCCTCTGGGACTGCAGCTGCCTCAATGGCGGGAGTTTGCTCGTCCACATTCTTCACGTTGCGGCTGCTCAACTTTTGATCGTCGTTTTCCGGTATATATTGTTTCATGGATCAACCTGCGCACGAAAAGGCAAAATGAGAAGAATGGCGAAAATGTATAATGTCGATACCTTCTCACCAAACTAGTTGGAATTGGTTTCTCGACAACGATTTGGCACTTGAAATGTGCGAGTTATCGACAATCATGGATCGAGTTGGAGGAATGGCGCGATTTTGACTGCGAGATGAGTTTAGCGGTCGCCGCCGATCCTCTTGAACCCCGTTTTATTCTGTGGGATTCCCAGAGTTTTCTCTTCGCGGAAAGCTCTCGGGGCTGAGGTTTTTCACTTTACGTAAGTTGAATTGAGCAAAGAGTTTGACAACGCTACGTTTGTTCGAGATGATGGTTGCGTGGGACGTTGTTCATCGCTGGAGACAGAATCCCTGTCTGTTGTTGGAACTTTCGAAGTTTTCACTGCGTCCTAACACACCGGAGGAGTTGTGAAGGAAGATTCCCAGCTTATTGACGATACCCTGGCTGGTGATCGAGCTGCTTACGGGCAGTTAGTTCAAAAGTACCAGGACCGCCTGTTCAATACGCTGTTCCATGCGCTCGGCTCCCGCGAGGAGGCGGAGGACGTGGTACAGGACGCCTTTGTGCAGGCGTATGTCAAGTTGGAAAACTTCCAGCGGACGAGTGCCTTTTATACTTGGCTGTACCGAATCGCGTTTAACGTGTCGGTCAGTCGTAGGCGACGAAAACGCCCCGAAATCTCGGTTGAACGCACTCGAGATCAAACGGGAGCTGAGCCGGTTTCGTTGAGCGAAGAGGTATCCGCAAGCTTGGAACGAGAAGAAGGGGCCCAGCAGGTCCATGCCGCTTTGGCACAATTGAGCGAAGAACACCGTAAGATTTTAGTACTTCGCGAAATGGAAGGTTGTTGCTATGAATCGATCGCGGATATGCTAGATCTTCCTGTTGGAACAGTTCGCAGTCGACTGCATCGCGCTCGCCTGCAGCTAAAGGACGAGTTGAAGAAAGTTTTTATCGAACATGAATAAAGTGAACCATCGTCAAAGACTGTCGGATTGCCGAATACGATGACGATGGTAATTTAGGGAACTTTCCCGCAGACCCCACCGGTCAGCTATTTGTAGTGTGGCGAGAAAATGAGTCGGAACGAAAAAAATCTCGAACTGGTAAGCGGCTACTTGGATGGCACGCTCTCAGACGCCGAGCAAGCGGCAGCTGAACAGTTACTTCGCGACAGTGAGGAGGCGCAACAATTGCGCGTCGAGCTGGAAGGACTTTCCCACACACTCCAATCGGTAACTGCCGTCAAACTTGACGCTAGTTTCCACGAACGAGTTTTAGCAGCCGCAACTCAGGAACTTATGTCAGACCGCGGTGCACCCTATGGCCAACCCGTCAAACCCAGCGTTGAATTACACCAGCCAACTGAAACGCGCCACATCCCCTCGTGGATTGCTCCACTTGTGGCCATCGCTGCAGCCTTCCTCTTAGCCATTGGATTAAGCTGGCTCGCTGGATTAAACGATCAGAACATCGCTCAGCCCAACCCAGACGAAATTAATGTTCCGGAAATCGGTCCAGGCACCATTCTGGTCGGTGATAACGGGAAAGAGCATCAAGAAGAAATGCCCAACTTCCCCACGGAACACTTGCTGGTCATCGACTTGCAAGTCACCAAAGCGGGAGTTCAAAACAAAGCATTTGACCACGCACTCGCTCGGCACGGAGTTAGTTACGACACGCGTATCGATGTCACCAAAAAGCTCGAAAAGACTTTGTTGGAAAGCCGGTTTCTCAACAAATTTGTCGGTGCAAATCAAGACAAAACGAAGTCGGATGTAGACTTGGTGCTGGTCGTCGCCAAAGGTCAACAGTTCGAAGACTTGTGGATGGATCTCTCGTCCACACCTGACGAAATCTCAGGTTACCACTTCGACCTGACGATAAAACCTGCCGACTTCATCCTACTTAAACAGCTGGACGAAGCAGCCGAAGGCCGCTTGGCGCTTGCCAAGTTACCTACAAATCTGCTCGCCAAATACTTGGGCAGAGCTCAACGTTTGATTACCAACGTTGCTCTAGAAACTCGCCAAGCTAAAGACTTCATTAATGTCGAAGGTCCCGCAGCAGTCGCTGCGGCAAACCCGCCTGCAGCGGGTGGGCCTTCCAATTTCGTCGGTGCAGACGAAACTTGCCGAGTTCTATTCGTCTTACACAGTTCAAACTAAGACGCTAGCAAGTTCTCTGATTGCTAATTGCCGCCTTCTCTCTGAGAGTTTTCTCGCGGCTCATTCTGTAGTCGGACACGACAATGCGACGACAAAAAGGTATAGTCGTATCCGGTTGGCTGCACTTGTTGGAAGAACATTGATTGCGGCCAAATAGCTGTAAAGTTCCTTCGGATTTGCACAATTTCGGTCGTACACCCATCGTGCGAACAGCATTCGTTGGCAAACGAGGCGTTCCTGCGTTTAGCTTCATCCCGCACACTAAAGACCTATATTTCCATGTTCGGGCTCTTCAAGTCATTTCGTCGCCGGTCCATTCTGAACCAGCCCATGCCGGCTGGCTGGAATCAGTTCCTTGCAGACCTCTATCACTACGACTTGCTGGACGGCCAACAAAAAGAGGGTCTGCACCGCCGCATGAAAATCATTGTGGCCGAGAAGAACTGGGAAGGGTGCGAGGGACTCGAAATAACCGAGCAAATGAAAGTGACGATTGCGGCGCAGTGCAGCATCATGCTTTTGGGCGTGGATCCGTCATTCTATTACGACAAATTGACCACAATCTTAGTTTATCCCAACGTCATCGAGCGGAAGCGTCGCGAAGTCAAAGGCATGATCGAAACCAATGAGAAGCAAATCCTTGTTGGCGAAGCTTGGCAGGGTGGCCCCGTTATCCTCTCTTGGGCCGAGATACTTGACGATCGGTTCCATGCTCGCGATCATCGCAATCTGGTCGTCCACGAGTTTGCTCATCACCTAGACGGCATGGACGGCGAAATGGGAGGCACTCCTCCATTGGAATCGCTCGCCGCCACGCGACATTGGCTCGCTGTCTTCGGTGCGGCCTACGATGAAATGGTACTTCAATTGAAGCACGGAATTTCAACATTCCTCGATCCCTACGGTGCCACTAGTCCAGCCGAGTTCTTCGCAGTCTCGAGTGAGTGCTTTTTCATGGCACCACAGGAATTGCGGACCGCCATGCCAGATGTGTACCAGCAATTGTGCGGCTTCTACAAACAAGATCCAACGACTTGGAACACCTAGGAAACTGTTGAGGTGATGAAGAATCTAACCCGGTCTTCGCTGCTTTATCGCGGCGTGAAAGTTTTCCAAAGAGGGCGTTGGGCCCGGCCCTAGGCCGGATTATTCATGAGTAGAACTTAGCTCATTGCAAGTCGTTTGTGGACATGAGTTTGTCGCCAACTTTCCCAAAACACGGCGCAATAGTAACCCGACGCGT
>JBLHLE010000614.1:0-5255 GCA_047620805.1 Pirellulaceae bacterium | reverse complement strand
AACGAAGTGCTCTCAATCCAAACTCCTTTGCGAACAGCGGTAACATCGTCCACAATCACACCAGGAGCCTGTTCGATCGATTGGCCGAAGCACGAAACAGGCACAGCAAATGTACAAAGCAGAACTAATCCAACTTGTGTGATACTACGTATAGCCAAAGTCATATTTCTGCAGCTTTGATTTCAAGTTACGTGTTGGCGTGGCAAACGTAAAAGGAGTGAAGTGTTGATTTTAAACCGAAATGAAAGCGCGGGTCAACGCAGTTCGTCGAAACCAGCGACGCAAACAGTTATTGCGTAGTAAATAACGTCGCAGCGACAGGAAAATAACCGCTACGAGCAATGACAGTAATGTCGGTTATACCGAGTAGCAACGGCCACTCCGCGCGAGGCCAGGTGCAAATCAACTAATCTGCAACGAGCCAAATACTCTGCTCTTGACTTAGAAACTCGCGCGTCATCTCCGCAACGGAGCCATAGAATTCCGAGTTGTCTCGCTGAATCACCTCGTCGACTAAGTCCACCTGCCATGTCAAATGCCGGGCAAAAAACTGCTGTGCAATTTCAATAAGTTCGGGCCGTTGATCCGTCTTCATCAGCGTGCAAAGGTGGGCCATGACGCTGAGCTGGACTGCGAGATGGTCGGGCATCGAAGTCGCCGAATCTTCCGTCGTCGTGAAATTCACGACATCCATAAAGTCGTGCATCGAACTGATCGCTTGACTTTGGAACTGTCCCGTTTGCCACACCGATTGAAATGGGGGAAGGTGATTCTTCGGACCAACAAACAATACGCAATACTCGATGGCCAGCTGTTCCAGCGTTTCCGCGATTGAATCGTCGGCCGCCAAATCTGTCGCCGGGAGTTTGCCGCCAACGGCAACGAACATAGCTCGAGTCGCGGGTGTGGCAATCAATTCATACAAAGACGCGTCGACTTCGCGAGACCACAGTCGCGCTAACAGAGTATAGATTCCGCTCACGGCTGCCAGTTCGCTTTGGTCGTAGGGTAGGGGAGGCGGGTTCAAGATCAGGCCAACTTCCGCACCGAAACTACGGTGTCGTGAAAAGACTGCTGCCCACTAATCGGATCGGGAGAAATTGGCATCAGCTTATTCTGATTCCAACCGTTTCCCGTATTTGGTTGCCATTTTGTGTGGTCGCCACCGGAATGGTCTTCCCACCACATGTTTCGTTCCCAATCGGCGTCGCGATATTTATCACGATCGCTGCCGACGAGCTGACCTTTCTCTGTCGGCTGCCGTTTTGCTTGAGCGACGCTGGTGTATTGCCAATGACCACAACTATTGCTCATCGCAATCGCCTTGGGGTGAATACCTTCCATCGTGACGATCGGGACTCGCATTGACGCAACGACCTTGCGGCCATCCCGTTGCTCCAAATCGTCGCGTTTGAGATGCGGCGATTGCGACTCGAGCTCCTTTGAATAGTACGAAGTCAGCTCGATCCAGTCGCCATCTTTCAACCCCAGCGCTGCGGCCGTCTTTGGATTCAACCAAGCGGGATTGGAGTGAACGATTTCAGCGAGCCACTTCAGGTTCATCGTGCGACCGTGATTGTGCACGTTCCATTTGAAACTAGTCATCACCAGCTCGTCGTCGCCCAACGACTTATGCTCCATCGGCTGGAACCAGGTTGGCAGTGGATTGACGTCGACGTCGTGACCTTTGTGATTCGCGTGGCGGTTCTTCGTCTTCGTCATGCCGCTGCGAGCGATGAGTTCGGAGCAGTCTTCATTTTTGGAGACCTTCTGGATGAAGGCGCTGTGGATTTCGAATTTCCGACTAGGCGTTTTGAAACCGCGGATTGCCTTGCCATCTTTCATGATGCCGATGCCAACGCCACCCTTCATGATGACGCCAGATTCCGGGTCGATCGTGGCGTTTTCCATTTCTTTTTCGGGGACGGGGATGTTGTACGGTTCGTAGAACGGTTCGCGTTCGGCTTCCCATGCGCCTTCGTCGAGCAGCCGTTCCAATCCCTTCTTGCCGGTCTTGGCGTTCTCGGGAACATTCTCGGCCCACTTTTCCATGTACTCTTCGACCGATTCTTTGTACCACTCCTCCATTCCACCGCCGATCCGCTTGGCCAGTTCGGGAAAGAACTCGCGAACGTCTTTGGATTCGCCGAGTGGCTCGACCATCGGTGTACGGATGCCGACATAGGGACGAAGGTTATAAGAAGCGCGAGCGTCCAGGTCCCAACGTTCGAGGTACGTGGTCCAGGGCAGAACGATGTCGGCGTAGTGCGCGGTCTCGTTATAGAAGCAATTGATGCAAACGTGGAACTCGATCATGTCTTCGTTAGTGAGAACCTGCTGTGTCATACTCTCCTCAGGCCACGTAATCGGCGCGTCGAGGTTATATGTCATGTACGCTTGTAGCTTGGCTCGACCTTGTAGCAAATATAAATAGATAACTTCGCCGACCCGCATGCGTCGCCAAACATTGGCGAGTGGATACTCGGGCGGATCCTCCAGAACGCTCCACGTACTGGCACTCGGCGGCATCGCAGGTGTCTTGACGACCGGATCGAGTCCCCCCCAAGGAGACCAACACCAGCCTCCCTTTTTGCCGACGCTGCCGACCAGAGCATTGAGCAAGTTAATGGCTCGGTCGTTGTAAAAGCCGTTGATGTGTGCAGAACTACCTCGGTTACACATCGTCGTGGCGGCCGGAGCAGCGGCAGCAAACTCGAGAGCGATGCGACGGATGTCGGCGGCCGGAACGCCACTCACGCTTTCGGCCCACTCCGGCGTGTACTCCTTCATGTGTTCCTTCAGCTGGTCAATCGAGACATTCGTCCACGTACCGAGGAACTCCGCGTCGTGCTTGTCTGCCGCCAGAATCGCATGCCCCATTGCCAAAGCGATGGCGCCGTCCGTACCGGGAAACGGCGCGAACCACTCATCGCTACCACCTGCGGTATTCGACAACCGCACGTCAAATGTGACGAGCTTCGCACCGTTCTCGAACCGTCCATTTTGTATCCGCGTGGCGAAGGGGATATGACCTTGGTGAGCTTCAAAAGCATTGGAGCCGAAATTCAAGATGTATTTGGAATTCTCGACGTCGTTCAAATCCCAATCGCTCTCCCATAGGTAAGTTAGGTTGGCGGCTCGCCGATTTCCAGAACATAACGAACGGTGGCTGAGCTGCGTTTTGGTACCATAGGCGTCGAGGAAACGTTTCAACGCATCCTTACTCCGCTGCCGACCTTGGTGGAAGGCGAACTCTTCGGGTTTTCCACTTTCGCGAACAGCTTTCAGCTTGGCAGCGATTTCGTCCAGCGCCTCGTCCCAACTAATGCGTTTCCACTTGCCTTCGCCTCGCTCGCCAACCCGCTTGAGCGGATAAAGTAAGCGCTCGGGATGATACAGGTGATTCAAACCCGCGTGTCCACGTGCACAAAGATACCCGCGGCTGTTTGGGTCATTCGGATTGCCTTCGATCTTGATCAGTCGATCGTTCTTAACATAACCGACAATTCCACAGACAGTGCTGCAGAGCTGACACATGCCAGGGACCTTCTTGACATCCTTGTACTTATCGCGATCGGGCCAGTTGCGTTTCGCCAACGGTCCCGGCAACTGACATATACCAGGCATTTTCCCGAAGGTACCCAAGTCATAGGGCTTGCCCTTGATCCTGTTCCACTTTCCCAAATCGATACGGGGAGGAGTCGCGCCCGCCGGAGTGCTGCCAACAGGAGTTTTGACGGCAGGTGGCGTCGCGGAATTTGGAGTTGTCGGTGGCTTGGCAGCGGGTGGCTTGGCAACGGGTGGCTTGGCAACGGGTTTCTTGCCGACGGGTTTCTGGGGCTTGCCGTTGCAGCCGCTCAGTGCAGCCATGCCGCCAGCAGCTAGACCGAGTCGGAGGAATTTGCGGCGAGAGTTGAATTCATTACTCATGGTAGTTGGTATCAGCGGATTAGTAAGTTCGTGGAACAGAGAGCAATTTCCGAAGTGACTAATTCGTCTTCTTCCTCCAATTGAAAATACTGTAGCTCTCGGCGCTATAGGACTCGCCTTCGCGCGGAATATCTTCTTCGATTTCGACAGGAGCATTTCCAGCAAACCACATTCGCGGCTTGGTTTGTTTCTCGGGTCGCAGCTGCACGAGTTCGACATCTACTTCTGCGGCGGACGCCATGGCGCGACTCACTTTCGACTCGGGATCATTCAAGTCACCGAAGTAAAGTGCCTTGGAAGGGCAAGTGGGGATACAGGCGGGCTCCATTCCCTGCTCTGTGCGATGGTAACAGTTGTGGCATTTGACCGCCTGCTTGGCGACTGGATCCATGTAGATTGCACCGTAAGGACAAACATCCACGCACGATCCATGTCCGCAACAAGTGTTGTAGTCGACGGCAACGGTGCCACCTTCCTCTTTGTGCAACGCTCCACACGGACACGCTTTGATGCAAGGAGCGTCTTCACAATGCTGGCAGGACATGGGCATAAACAATCTCGCCACTTTGGGATACTCCCCGACGTCTTTGTAAAACGTCTGCCGGATGTAGTTGCCGAGCGGAACATCGTTTTCCGCTTTGCAGCTAACTTCGCAACCGTGGCAGCCAAAGCATCGTCGAGTATCCACGAACCAGCCGTACTTCTTGCCGTCGTCGGGAGCCTTCATACGGTCTTCCCAAAACTCTTTCGGCTGGAACTTATCGTTGACGGCTTCCGCTTCCGCCTGCTGCTCGGGAATTAAAGCGGGCAGAATCGCCAAAGCGGAAGCCTTCTTCAGAAATTCGCGTCTATCGTCATTGTTGTTGGACATTAAACATCACGTAAATAAAGAGAGATCGTTATCGATTGTTGTGAATGCGAACGCCTGAATCCGGGCGATGCTTTCCGACGTGCGTATGAGTTCGCCCCGTGGTAAATTCAGCCCAACCAAATTCAGCCCAGCCAAATTCAGTTACACATCGACCAATCTAGCATTTCGCACTCTCGAAACCAACAAGCACAAGTCGAAGAACCGCAGGGAATTGACCGTGGCGATGAACCGTCACATACTGACGGCAACTCGAACAACAATTCTGTCTAAACTCGGGATAAATTCCAATGTTGCATAATCGCCGTTGCACTCGCCATTGGCTTGCAATGATAATTACGTTCATCGGGACGTGCGGGTTCTTGACAACTTTAGCATCGCCAACTCGAGCGGCTGAGAACGGTAAGCGGCTTAATATATTGTTCATTTATACGGACGATCATTCGCACCGCACCGT
>JBLHLE010000613.1:0-5256 GCA_047620805.1 Pirellulaceae bacterium | reverse complement strand
TCTGATTCAGAGATCGCGGACAGATCGACAACGGCTTGGGCTGTCTGAATTGGTCTCTGCAAACCTGACGTATCAAATAACAAAGAATGGTTACCCGAGATCGCGTTATCCGAATCCGTTATGGAAATAACAGAGTCATCGACTTCAAATGTCCAGGCCGTTAACGCATTGAGACCGCCCTCTTCAAAGTCCCAGCCGATCGCTGCATCGAGTGGGATCACTGCGTCTATTACAAAGGGAGAAGTTGAAACTCCGTCATCTTCGGTGTCTGCATAAACAGCGCCGGCGCTATTTAAGGGGTTGCCAACAACGTCGGTGACTGTGACAGGGATTTCGACAAAGTACTCCCCATTAATTCGCAATGGATCGCGAAACTGAAGCTGATGATTGAATCCATCTAGAGCGATGTTTCCGACTTCCGCCCTCTGGCCAACTGGAGTCGTGACAACAACATTCGCTAAACTCTCAATGGAAACTTGTTCGTCAAAGATGAGATGGACTTCGGTAAGTGCCCCAGCGTCAAAGATTGGTGTAAATGAGATGAATTCAGGTCCAAGAACATCGGTTTCACTGACGCGGATGGCATCAATAGCTAGAGTCGCGCAACACCTTGGACTGATCCGGAAATAGACAGCGTCGTCTAGCTCGATCCCAAGCTCATTTAGTTGTCGGTCGAGATCAATTGCAAAATGTTTCTGCACTTCATGCGACGAATGGACACGATTGAATCCATACTGCCAATTCTCGCCATCACCACTGAATTCGACATCGTAATCGCCATCGAAGTGGTGGTCAGTAAAGACCAGGAAGTCGAAGGTGAGGTTTGACTGGGAAGCAACCTGCGAGAGGTCGACGGCGAACACGACCGCTGCCTCGACACCTGTACTGTCCTGCCCGGCCAAGTACTTCTGCCCAGACGACGTTGGAGCCTCATTGCCGATATCCCAAAAACCATTGCCAGCACGCAATAGAAAGTTACTTAATTCGTTTATTGACTCGAGTTCAAAGTCTTCAAAAACGGGAAACGACATCGCGACTAAAGGCCCCAGCCGAATCGGTTCACTGACGTAGGCATCCCAAGACACCTCTCCGTTCAACGCGTTGTTGCTTTGATTAAGCAGGTTTCCCGCAAGATCTTCAATTATCGAAGCGATCCTAAAGGAGTAATCTCCGATCAACTGATATTCTTCGCTGAATCGAATTTCAAAAGTAGTTGCGTCGCCGAGATCCACGACTTCCTGAACTGCTACATCTCGTCCCAATGGATCCCAAACTTTGATTGCACTCACCTGAAATGTAGCTGATTTAATCGGCTCGTCGAAAGTGACCTGAAAACTGCTTAGAGTTCCGGTGGTTTCACCCGTTGGGGCTTGCATTATAATGCGAGGTCCAAATACGTCGGCCTGATCGATGCTCACCGCGTCAATAAAAAGTGGAGTGTTGTCGGCTTGCTCGAAACGGATGTAGACATCCTCGTCAAAATCAATCTGGCGCAGTGCCATTTCATCGCCCAATCGAAAGACATAGTTTTGAGCTTCTGACGTGGCGAAATTGAACGAGTTATTTGGTGAAACCCAATTTTCGCCGTCGTTACTCAAGGACCACCGAAAAGCACTGTCCGATTGAAAATTGGACGCTGCCCATAGATTCATCGCAATGCCGTCGGCAGCCGTGTGTCCACTCAGATCAACCACTAGATCTGCAATGTTCTTCAGGTCGTCATCTGTCGATTCATCAATCAATTCAATCTGTCGCTGGTTACTAGGCACCGACGCTGTGCTAGAGAGAATTCGTCCCGATTGAGCGTCCCATCGCCAGTGTTCTAGTTGGGACAAGTCAACGTTCTCAAAATCTTCAAAGTAGGGAACGGGAGCGCCAACGTAAACTGGCGACTCCACGCGAGCAAAGTAGAAGTCGGTATGGTCACCATTCAGTTGATCTCTGTTTTGATTGAGCGCATTGCCCGATGTATCCGTAACCCCCTGCATTACCTCGACGCGATAGTAACCTGGTCCGTTGAGCGCGGTCGCGAATTCTACAACTACATCTGAATTGGTGGCTCCTTGAATGACTCTCGCTATATTTATAGGGAGCCCGGTTGGGCCAATGACTTCTATCATTTCGGTGACTGATTGAATTTCAATTTCCTCGTTGAAATTCAACTCGATCGCAGTAACGGGTCGGGAATCAATGGCTGGTTCTGCAATCCCTTTTACATGCGGCCCTATAAAATCATCCTGAGTTAAACGAACTTCGTTAATTCGCACGTCGCCGTAGTCGTGACGAAATCGAACGTATGCCTCGGCGCCCAAAACTAGCCCGCCGTCGCCAAGAAGTTTCAGTATGTCGAAATTCAGTTTGTGGTAACCCGTTGAAAACGGATTGGCGAACTGAGTTGTGGACCAGGCCATTCCATCGATACTCACGGCGATTTCGTAGTCGTACGTAAAGGAACCCGCCATTCCAATCTGAAGATGTAAATCCCCTGTTTGGATACTGGATGTATCGAACAGTAATTCCATTTCCGCTCCAGAGTGTGGGTTGAAATGTACAACTCCAGGAACGCCCGTTTCGTTCGTCACCGTGATCGGCGAATGAGCGCGGAAAGAAATATTGCGTGAGTTCGTTAGCGTTAAGTCGTCAAACGTCTCGACGAAAGGAATCGTGGCCGCGATCGGTGCAACATTGAGAAGTGCGGAGAATCGACTTTGATTCGTTCCGTTCTGGTACTGGTTAAGGCCGTTCCCCAGTTCGTCTGTGACAGCACCGCTGATCAACAAGACGTGTTTTCCAGCATGTAACAAATCTGGAGAACTAATTGCGAAATTGATATTATCCGAAGTAGTGATTGTGATGAGCCGCGCGTCAAAGCCCGCAGGGGTTTCTATTCGCAATGCGGGCTCTAGAGTGGCAACATCAATTGGTTCGTCGAAACTCAATTCAATTGAGTTCTCGTCATTGCCAATCTGCAAGTTAGTCGAGACGACACGTGGCCCAACTTGGTCAATCGAGCTGACTTGGACATCGTCGATCGCAACCAGAGAATCTGCGGAAGACGAATTTTCAAAGCGAATAAAGATTGTATCCGTTAAGGTGACGCCATTATTAGTCAGTGTCGCATCGACGTCGTACGAATTGAAACCAGTGTGACTGTTGACTGCTACAAAATACCAATTGGTGCCATCGCCACTGGAATGAAGAGAAAGTGTGGAGGTGTTGCTTTGCCAAAAATTCAAATAGATTTCATCAGTCACAACGTTTGAAATGTCCACGGCGAATTCTGCTCTACTCGCGCCGCTTTGGAGAGTTCCACGCTGAAGTTGAAGAAATTGCGTTCCGCTGTTTGCAAAGTCACCACTTACGATATTCGCGTCGCCACCACTGCTATCCGCCGTTAAAGTCCACTCACTGAGTGAACCGCTCTCAAATGACTCAGCGTACGGAAAAGCGTACGGCGCTAACACGAGCCTTGCTTCGAGTTGTTCAAGCCGCAGACGAGTTCGGCGACTTGAGTTTATCCGCGACTTTACCTTGAGGATCTTCTTGAAATTCTTAAGATTAAGCACTGCCCTACCACCGTTGAAATGAAGTGCGAGAACCGTGAACGTCTGCCCGTCCCTAGCGGTGATCTCAAGTCACCATAATAAACTCTTTTGGGGGGTAAAAAGCAACTTCAACTGTCCAGTTTACAGGCCAGTTCCTTCCTCGGTTTACGTTTGACAAGCGGTATTCAATGTGATCGGCATTGCACGCATTGCGATGGAAGCTTTGGTCGATCCGGTGACTCGGGGCGATCCCGAATCATCGTTGCGCTGGACATGCAAGAGTACGACCAAACTGGCAAGTGAGCTTTCGAAACAGAAGCATCCCGTCAGTTCGCGGACGGTTGCCAGCCTTCTCAAAACGGCTGGATACAGCCTTCACCCGGATCGAAATGCCCAGCTTGAATTCATCAACGAACAGGTGAGTGTGTTTCATCGTCATCGTCATCGTCATCGTCATCGTCATCGTCAACGTCATCGTCAACCGGTGATCTCGGTCGACACGAAAAAGAAGGAATTAGTCGGGGATTTCCGCAATGGCGGTGTCGAATGGCAGCGCAAAGGTGAACCGGAAAAAGTTCGCACACATGACCTCAAAGATCCGCAACTGGGCAAAGCGATCCCGTACGGAGTTTATGATCTGGCCAGCAATGAAGGCTGGGTCAGCGTGGGCATCACCAAAGACACGGCCGGATTTGCGGCGGCGCGCATCGGTCGCTGGTGGAAGGAAATGGGAAGAAATCGTTTCCCGCGTGCTCGCAAGTTGATGATTACCGCTGATGGAGGCGGCAGCAACAGCTCCCGCAGTCGTCTGTGGAAGGTGGAACTGCAACGTCTGGCGAATGAACTGGGAATGCCCCTGCATGTCTGCCACTTTCCACCAGGAACAAGCAAGTGGAACAAAATCGAGCATCGCCTGTTCAGCTTCATCACGCAAAACTGGCGAGGTCGCCCACTCGAATCGATACAAACGATTGTAGAATTGATCAGCAGCACGACAACAACGAAGGGGCTTGAGGTGCGAGCAGCAATTGACAAAACTGAGTATGAGACCGGAATCAAAGTGACCGACGCGGAACTTGCCAACGCCCTCCTGAAGAAATCAGGCGCCCACGGACAATGGAATTATTCCACCCCAATCTTGCCTGACTCCAAGCCGATACTTCTGTGACGGACTACCTCATCGAGAGCGACAAGGCGAAGAAGCTTCTCAGAACGAAACAGTTCAAGAAGGCGCTCTCCATCTATCTCGCTCTTGCTGACGATGAGAAGGTCACGCCGCGGCAGGAGTCACTCGCGCTGGAACGGGCCGTGAATTGCGCGCGCGGGCTCAAGGATGACGATCTGGAGAAAGAACTGGAGGAGCGCCTGCAGTCAATTCGGAGATGAATTGAAACCGGGTCAGGCGAAAAATTGTGGCAGTTCGCGCATCTGGTATCGACGGTTGATCTGTCAAACGTTTTTTGACTGACCCCGAAATCTCTGACCCCGAAATCTCTGACCCCTTCAACATCTGCCGTCAGCGAATTCGCGACCGACTAGCAGAAGTCGCATGTTCTTTCCCAAGCGTCGGCATGCGCCCGTCTTGCGAAAGACTTCGAACGGGCGGCTGAGCTTACCGACCAGATTCCGATCGAATCGATCGCCAAAACGCGCAATCGTGATTCGCAGCTTGCGCGGCTGATTTGCGTTGGCCGAGATTACGGCAGAATCG
>JBLHLE010000612.1:0-5257 GCA_047620805.1 Pirellulaceae bacterium | reverse complement strand
CTTCGTTCCCTATCCGTCAACTCATATACACGACGAATTGCACGTTCGATGTTTGGTGCTGGATGACGGCAAAACGAAATTGGCAATTGTTGTTTGCGACCTATTGGGAATCCATCGAATTGTCAGCGACGAGGCGCGACGGCAAATCGAGCTGCAGCACAACATTCCTGCGGCCAACGTAATGATCTGCGCGACACACACTCATTCCGCTTCCAGCGCGATGGGCGAAGACCGACTGAAGTTTGAGCAGACGCTCAATGAATACGAAACATTTGTCGCTCGGCGAATTGCCGATGGCGTCACGCGGGCGTTGAATGAGCTACGGCCAGCCGAAATCGCATTTGGGACCGTCGATGTTCCAGAACACGTCTTCAACCGCCGTTGGTTCATGCGACCCGGTACGATTCCGGCAAATCCGTTCGGGGGCGACGACTTGGTGAAGATGAATCCCCCTTCCGGCAGTGACAATCTCGTTCGCCCGGCTGGGCCAACGGATCCGACGGTTTCGTTCATCTCGATTCGCGAACCAAACGGTAAGCCGATTTCGGTCGTGACGTCTTACTCCCTTCATTACGTCGGTGGTGTCGGTCAAGGCAACGTGTCAGCGGACTATTTTGCCGTTTATTGTAACCGGCTCACTCGACTCCTATCCGCCGGCGATCAGCAGCCTGCGTTCGTACCAATGATGGCTAACGGCACGAGCGGCGACATCAACAATATCAGTTTCCAGAAACCCCGCCCTCGCAAGGAGCGTTACGAACAGATGCGATATGTGGGCGAGGATGTTGCCGAGAAGGTCCACGGTGCGATGAAGAACCTGAAATACGATTCCACTGTCTCGCTGTCTGCTCAATACAAAGAGCTAACGGTCGCTTATCGTCGCCCCGATAAGGAAATGCTTTCTTGGGCTGCCGAAACGCTTGCGAAAGGGCCGCAAGGCAACAGGAATCTGTCGTATATTTACGCCGAACGCGTTACGTCTTTGGCGAAGTATCCCAAAGACGCCAAAGTGCCGCTGCAGTTATTGCGAATCGGGGACACAGCTATTGGGACTATGCCATGTGAGGTCTTCTGTGAAATCGGAATGGAATTCAAAGGTCGTTGTCCAGCCAAGAACGCGTTTCTCGTGTCGTTGACTCATGGATACATGGGTTATCTACCGACGCCTAAACACCATGAACTCGGTGGCTACGAAACTTGGCTCGGCACGAACCGGCTCGAGAAAACCGCATCGGTTAAAATGTTGGATGAATTGCTGAAAATGGCCGGTGATTCCAAATAGCTGACGCCATTTAAATGGTTCGCGGACTCGCGAAGTGTTAAGCTCAAGTCTGCACCTGTACCGTAGCTGATTTTCTCGGCGCGTCGTCGCACGCCGGCTCTGCTGCCAATTCGAGAATTCAATATGCCCTTCCGCCGTTCGAGTAGACGATTATTCGTTTGCGCCGCTTTCTAGTCGAGACATTGGAGTCCAGAGATCTTCTCGCGGCCGATCCAATTATCACCGAGTTCATGGCCAACAATCGCGATACGTTGTTCGACGAAGACGGAGCCGCATCCGACTGGATTGAATTGCACAATCGAGGTGACCAGTCGATCGATCTCGCGGGTTGGTATTTGACCGACAACGCTGCCGCCTTACCAGCATGGCAATTTCCGGCGACGAGTCTCGACCCGGGCCAGTACGTGATTGTGTTCGCTTCGGGAAAGGATCGAGTTGGCACGGGGCCCATGGGCGAACACCATTCGAATTTTAATCTCGAGCAGAATGGTGAATACTTGGCGCTGGTCATGCCCGATGGTCAATCCGTGACCAGCGAATACAGCGTCAACGGGACCGACTTTCCGCAACAGCGGGAAGGGGTCTCGTACGGCGTCGTCAATCAGGTTCTGCAAGAGACGGTACTCGTCGAGGAAGGCGACGTCGTACATACGCTGATCCCGGACGCAAACGATAACACTAATTTCGGCGACTCTTGGCGAGGCGGGGACGAAACGGCGTTTGCTACCGCAGGAGGCACTGCAAATTGGATCGGCGGTGTCAGTTCCGTCGGGTACGGTACCGGGACGCTTGTGACAGCTGGCTTGGTGCAAGACCTCGACGCCGGCACGAAGAACCAAATTATTGGAACACTGAAGGACGCGAGTCCTTGGAGCGGGTTCACCGCTGGTGTAAGGTCAGATGGCGGCGCCTATCACATGAGTCGACCGAACAACGGCGATCTTTTCGGTAACGGGGCAACCGACACTCGCGACGCCTATCACGTGCTCATCGGACGGCAAGCGGCCGGCACCGGTTCGCAACTGGCTGAACTGTTCGTCGATAATCTGAACGCGGAGGCGGCGATCACGCCAAACATCAGTGCGAGCACTGACGCGGGTGCTCTTACGATTGGGGCCGAGCGAGCCGGTGGCGGAGAACACTTCGATGGCGATGTTGCCCGGATCCTCATTTACGACCGCACGCTGTCTGACCAAGAAATGAACGACGTCGGCCGCTTCCTCGACCTTCAATATGGTCTAAACACATCGTTCGCGGCCGGTGGAGGTTCGGGACTTGGTACGAATGTCGAAGTGGAAATGGCCGGTGTCAATTCTACTGCCTACATGCGGGCCGAATTCAATGTCGATGATAGAACCGCATTCGATTTATTGAAGTTGACTGCACAATACGACGATGGATTTGTCGCGTATCTGAACGGCGTTATAGTCGCTTCGGCAAATGCGCCCGCGGCGTTGGATTTCCAGTCGGCGGCAACCATGAGCCACGACGGATCGGAACTCGTCGAATTTGACGTGACCGCCGAGCTGGCCCCTGGGGGCGCTTTGATCGATGGCACAAACATTTTGGCACTTCATGGCTTAAACGCCTCGGCTGTGGACGACGACTTTTTTATTCTGCCAGAGCTAACAGCTAGTGCACTTTCGGTCGACCAAGTTCGGTATTTCACTTCGCCAACTCCTCGCGCGGAGAACGTCGGTGGTGTTAGCGACTTTGTTGGTGACACGCGTTTTGATTTCGGACGAGGTTTCTACGACAAGTCTTTCGTGGTCAATATCGCGACAGATACCGCCAACGCCGAAATCTACTACACGGTCGACGGCAGTGCTCCGACTGCAACGAATCCGACCGCCGTACTTTTCAACGCGCCCATCGACGTTACCGGAACCACTACGCTGCGGGCCGTCGCGTTCCTGGATGGTTACGAACCGACCAACGTCGACACTCAGACTTACGTCTTTGTCGATGACGTTATTAACCAAGTAGACATGGACCCGGACATTGTAAGTAACGCAACCTTCAGCGCCACGATTCGCGACGACCTCAAATCGATTCCGACCGTGTCGCTCGTGCTGGACAATGAAGACATGTTCGGACCGAGCGGAATTTACTCGAACCCGTCGAGTCGAGGAAGTGCGTGGGAGCGCGAAGTGTCGGTTGAGTACTTCACGGCGGATACGCAGTCGGAATTTCAAACGAATGCGGGGATTCGCCTGCACGGTGCCGATGCTCGCAACCACAACAAGAAACCATTCCGGCCCTATTTTCACGAGGACTACGGCGACCGTCGGCTGAACTTCCCGCTGTTTGACGGATCGCCGATCAGTTAGAGGCCGTTGTCGATGCGATTGCCTTCGACACGCTAATTCGTTGGCGAAACGACGAGCCAAGACTGGACGAGCCGCCGCCCGATATGGTATTGTCCGAGTTGTTGTTAGAATGGACCGTTGCCGAGGAACTAGAGAGATTTGAGTTTTGAGGTAGTGCCGCAATTGCCTCATTATTTACGGGAATTTAGAAATGACGACCGCAACGGCAGTGATGACGCAATTAAAGGAGAAGGGCACAGAAAAAACTCGGAAAATGTATTGGAAGCACGGCGCGCCTGAGAATTTGTTCGGTGTATCTATCGCCGACATGAAGACGATTGCCAAGAAGCTCAAGGGGCAGCAGAATTTGGCACTTGAGTTGTACGAAACGGGCAACGGCGACGCTATGTACCTGGCCGGTATGGTGGCGGACGGTTCCCAGATGACGAAGCGGCAACTTCAGTCGTGGGCGAGCAAATCGACTTGGTCTATGATATCGGAATACACAATTCCCTGGCTGACAGTCGAAAGCAAACACGGTCGTGATCTCGCGCTAAAATGGATCGACTCGAAGAAAGAGTCCGTTGCCTGTAGTGGTTGGACGACGTATTCGGGGTTGCTGGCCGTTCGCGGCGACGAAGATCTGGATTTAGCCGAGATCAAATCGCTACTCCGGCGCGTCGTCGATGAGATCGACAATGCACCTAATTACGTTCGGTACACGATGAACGGATTTGTGATAGCCGTTGGCAGTTACGTTCAGCCCTTGCTAAAGCAGGCGAAGGCGGCGGCAAAAAAGTTGGGGAAAGTCGACGTGAATATGGAAGGTACTGCCTGTAAGGTCCCCGACGCTATCGAGTATATTGTAAAAGTTGAGAAGATGAATCGAGTTGGCAGGAAACGCAAAACGATTCGTTGTTAGACGGACATCGAGAAGGTGAATTGAATGACCATTCAGTGGTTTCCGGGCCATATGCACAAGGCCCAATTACAAATTAAAGAGGCGCAGCCAACCGTCGACTTGTTCGTCGAGATACTGGATGCGCGGATACCCTTCAGTAGCCAGAACCCTTTGCTCACCGAGCTGCGCGGCAGAAAGCCGTGCATAAAAGTGTTGAATAAAAGTGATTTAGCCGACCCCGAACTCACTCGGACTTGGCTGACGTACTTTAATCAGGCGGAAGGTATAAAAGCGGTCGCCGTGACCACCTCAATGGTGAAGCAAATTCGCCGACTAGGCGATATCTGCGTCGACATGTGCCCGGAAAAACGGGATGCTGGCAAGATGGTTACGGGGATGATTGTCGGCATTCCCAACGTCGGCAAATCTTCGATCATAAACTTGTTGGCGGGCCGAAAAGTAGCGAAAACGGGCAACGAGCCGGCCGTTACAAAAAACCAGCAACGGATCAAAGTAGACGACGGTTTCGTGTTGCTGGACACGCCCGGTGTCATGTGGCCAAATGTAGAAAATCGCAACAGTGGCTATCGCCTGGCGGTGACCGGGGCTATCAAAGAAACGGCTTTGGATTACCCTGATGTAGCGCATTTTCTGTCGGGCTTTCTCTTAAAGCACTTTCCCGACGCATTAATGGCTCGCTACGAATTCGAGTCACTACCCGAAGATGCTTTGCAGTTGTTGGACATGTTGGGAGCAAAACGCGGG
>JBLHLE010000611.1:0-5269 GCA_047620805.1 Pirellulaceae bacterium | reverse complement strand
ACGCTCGTCTAGCCACTGCTGAAATTGGTCAATGATTCTCCGGCGGAATCTTGGATCTCGATCCACAGGCTTGCCAGCAGCTTTCAAATCGTGACGTATCAACAACTGCTGCTGATAAGGATCGTTTCGTTGTTCCACGTCCGCGCGGAGAAACGGTAGCAGTGGCTCACCAACTTCTGGCCGCTTCCTGATCACTGACAACGCAATTGAGAAGCGATATTCATTCGAATGCGCTTCGTCGCATTTTGTTGAGATCAAGATGCCAACCAATTCGGCCGCAAGTTTCTCTGGAGCCGAGAGAATGGCTGCCAGGATCGTGTTATGAACGTCGTCCCAAGCGCGTGGGCTCGCTGCAACCTTTCGAAGTGCGGGGGCAAGACGCACTGCCAACTCTTCCCGCTGGGGGGCGATTGGGAGTATTTCGTTCCACACATCCATTAACGTGTGGACCCACAGCTTCTTCATCAAGTCCGTCGACTCAACTTTCAGCGACCATTCCGCAAGCTCGACAAACTGGTCTTCGGGGATTGCGTCAGACAGTTCACACAGAATAGCGTGGGCGTGACGCCATGCTATCGGGGGCGACTGAAGCAATGCCTTTACGCATGATCGCCGCCTATCAGTCGAGACTACGTCCAGGTACCCAAGGCACGTGTCGAATCGTGGCGACTTCTTCTTTTTGGGAACGTCAAGTCCCCGGAGAGTATCGATGATTCCCTCAATCGCGAAGTTTGGATCGCCATGTGCGCCGAGTTCCAATTTACTTTGGGCTCGATCTCGCATGGTAGACATCCAGTCCCCGATGTCCCATGTTCGAAGTGCTTCGAGCGAACGCAGCATCGCCATACGAAGACACGCGATTCTTTCATTTGATTTTGAGTTTTGCGGGAAACCTGCATTCGCAACGGAGAGAAACTGCGAAGTACCGTACGAGTCACGGAAGTGCTGAAACAATTGAGCGGGTTGCCGCGAGCGGGCGATCTGAAGCCGTGGCAAGGCGATGAACTGGTCGTCAGCATCTTCTCGACGCGTCAATGTTATCTGTTGCAGGTAGAACAGCGAGACGTAAGCGGGATGATCGACAGTTACACAATATCTGAGTCGAGCATGAATCGTGTTGAGCGCCGCCCAGTCGCAGTCGTAGTAGGCAGCCCAAGCGAGAAACAATTCTCGTTGAATCTCGTCTTCAATCGGTAGACTATTTTCTTGAACGTCGTGAAACGAATCACCAGTAAAGACGCCAGCCTGAAAACGAAGACGTCGCTCCAGCGTTGTCAGTTCTGAGTGGAGGACGCTCTCGCGAGGACATTCAGTGAGCCAAGTCGCAATTAAGTTTACCCAAGTGCTCTCGCTCGGAGCCTGGTACCACACGAGCTCGATGAGAAAAGCCAGCGCAACTCGATCCTCGTTGTAAAACGCCGAATCTGGACGGCTGCGTTTCTTCCACCATTCTTGCGGAATCTTATCCATTTCAGCAGGGGCACATGCCAGATGCGGCTGACGAAGCTGATTGTGGATCATGACCACCAGTTCGCGGTCAGTTGAACTCTCCCCTTCGCAATTGGTCTGCTCTAAAGCCGATTCGACCACGAAGAAAAACCAGTCGTCAGTGATGCAGTACATCCCAAGCACAAACGCCCAGTGAATCTCCTGCATCTTCAACTTTTCCGCTGGATACGCTTTTCCGAACGTTTCACATTTTCGCAATGCCAATGCACTGCAATGCAAGACTTGAAAACCATCACCGGACAGGTATGCCTCCAGGGCATTCCGCCGGAGGTAATTGAGTCCGTCCATCAGACGCGTTCGTCGGGTAGATTCCTGATCCTGATTCATACATTGTCACCAACTAACGCGTGAAACGTCTGTTCGACTGCGGTTCTCGGTTCGTTCCGCAGTTCAGCCCCTTCAAGGAGCGATAGATCGACATCCTCCAGTGACGCGACTCGAATCTGGTCCAGGCTTTCCTGGTCACATTTCCGTGAATCCTTCAGAGCATGTGGCATAAAGGTGCGCAGGAGTTGGAATACAAACGCGGGTTCGTTTTCAAATCCATCAAGCTTCCGCCAGTGCGTCAGATTTGTAGCGATGTCTTCTGGTAACCCGGTTGAAGGATGAAGATGCACGTGCGTAATCGGAGCACCGATATGTCGCAGTTCAGACTCGTAAAGCAGAACAAGCCGAAAATGATTCCGTAGTGCTGAAAACACTGGCTTGAATTCGCGATCAGTGTCGGGCGGTCGACAAAGCGAGATTCGGATTGCTCCGTTTACAACGAGAACGCGATCGGATGTCAGGGCGTGGCGAATCCAATGTGCCCGATTTAATTCATTTCCGCCTCGGTGTTGCAGCAGCGTTTCTGTGTCGCACCGGGCAGAATCTTCGTCGAGTAAGTCGGCTACGGACAGCACTGCCGCCAGTCCACGGTTCTCGCTTTGTAACTGCCAATCGCCAGTCCATTCCCACGGCCACTGCTGATGTGCCATTGCGATATCGACGGCATCAAAAAGGTTATCTGGTTGATCACGGTCGAATAGCACTGAGTAGCTCGGTGAGTACGTTGTCATCACACGTCGGAGTAGACGGGGCAATCGAACGACGTGCGTCCGTCTTACCCAGGTTGCAATGTCGCTCCATTGCGAAGGGTCTAAAGACGTGGAATGAGGTACGGGCAGGTCGTCCGGCTTTTGTGAGAGCATGCCGAGATCGTGTGTCAGCACTGCGACGAGCATCGACTTTGCCTGGTCAGGAGTCAGGGCTTCTGCGAGCGTTTGGGGCTGTTCGTCTGGTTAGCGTGGCAATTCCCATCGACTTACGCGATCGATGAGACTGCAGAGATGAGGGAGTCCATGATCCGTAAACTCCGGCAAGTGACACGATTGCGCCAGACGGTGCGTCGCATCAAGCAAGTCTGCAATGAAGGTCGCAAATCCGGGCGCACTCACTTCGAGCGCTTTTCGAGCGAGCGAACTCCCCAGGATGAAATCTCGTGAGGTGTAAAGAGAACTGTTCGAATCCGGAAGTATGCGATGTGTAGGCATACTGAGTAGTCTACATTCCGAATACTGGGCATGCATCACAAGTGAGCAAGATTCAGGAGACTTCCTGCCCGGTTGACCAATGCCTTCAGCCAACAATGGTTCGCCTGTGACGTGCTCCGTCGAACTGATTTCTAGTCTGTGTGAGATTCGATACCGCGCCCGACAGTGCCGCTTTCTTCCGTCGCTGCGCGATGCTACGGTTTCGGTTTCGGTTTCGGTTTCGATCGAAGTCTCACTCTCTGAGGATCATCATGAAGCGGAATTTGTCGCTGTGCCTGTTGTTTGGTTTTGCGTTGCCCTTGCTGCCGAAGGCTGAAGCCGACGCCGCAAAGAAGCCGAATGTCCTGCTGCTTTGTATTGATGATTTGAGGCCGGAGCTGGCGTGTTTCGGCAAGAGCTATATCAAGTCGCCGAACATTGACGCGCTGGCGGCTCGCGGGCGGGCGTTCAAACGGCATTACGTCCAGGCTCCGACGTGCGGAGCGTCACGCTACGCACTCTTGACCGGGACTTACGGGCCATCGGGGAACGGAGCTTTGTTCGCTCGCGGTGCGAAAGTGGCGAAGGACGCGAGTACGTATCCGCCGAGCTTTCCCGCGTGGTTTCGGCAGAACGGGTACACGACGGTTTCGGTCGGAAAGGTGTCGCACCATCCGGGCGGACGTGGCGGTAAGGATTGGGATCAGGATTCGATTCCCGAGATGCCGCTGTCGTGGGATCGGCATTTGCTTCCGGCCGGGCCGTGGCAGCATCCTCGGGGATCAATGCACGGACTGGCGAACGGAGAAATTCGCGGCGACGCCTCAAAGATGGATCTCTTTCAAGCCGTCGAGGGGCCGGATTCGATTTACCCGGACGGCCTGATTACCGACGAAGCGTTGAAGCAGCTCGACCAGCTCACGAAGGCCGATGACGAGAAACCTTTCTTCCTCGCTGTGGGCATCATCCGCCCGCATCTGCCGTTCGGTGCTCCGAAGAAGTACCTCGATCTGTACGAAGGAGTAGAACTGCCGCCGATTCCTCACCCGACCAAACCGCAAGGCAAAACGACCTGGCACGGTTCTGGCGAGTTCATGAAGTACAACCGGTGGAAACGAAATCCGAACTCGGATGCCGATTTCCCGACGGAAGTACGCAGGCATTATGCAGCTTGCGTTTCGTATGCCGACGCTCAGGTCGGGCGGGTTATCGAACGTTTGAACGCGACGGGCGAGGCGGACAACACGATTGTTGTCTTGTGGGGCGACCACGGCTGGCACCTGGGCGAACACGCCATCTGGGGTAAGCATGCGTTGTTCGAAGAGTCGCTGCATTCGCCGTTGATCATCTCGTATCCGAAGATGCCGAAGCCGGGCGAGCACTCGGGCTCGATGGTCGAAACGATCGATGTGTTTCCGTCGGTTTGCGAAATTGCCGGACTGCCGAAGCCGGGATTTGTGGACGGTGTTTCGCTGCAGCCTCTGATCGAGAATCCATCAGCCGCAGGGCATTCGGCGATTGCGTACGCCAAAGCTCGAACGATTCGCACGGACACGCATCGACTGGTCGCACACAAGGACGGTTACAACGAACTCTACGATCACCGTACGCCGGAAGGAGAAACTCGCAACGTCGCGACCGAGCAGCCGGAAGTTGTGAAGACTCTTCTTGCGCAGCTGAACCGTCGGCTGGACGGAGACTCGAATCCTGTGCCGGAGCAGAAAAGCGCGTCGGTCAAGAAAACGAAGACGCCCTTCAAGGTAAAGGTCATTAAAGACGTCAGTTATCTCGGAAAGGATCGAGCAGAGAAGCTGGACCTGTACCTGCCGGAAGGAGATGGTGATGCACCACGGCCAGCCGTGCTCATCGTGCACGGCGGAGGTTGGCATGGCGGAGACAAGGCCGCCGCCCGTGAGAAGAACATCGGCAACACGCTGGCTGGCGCCGGCTACGTTTGTGCGAGCGTCAATTACCGACTGTCAGTCAAGAGCGACGACCTGGCGACTCGGCTGCGCGACATCTGGCCAAAGAATTTGATTGACTGCAAGACGGCGGTCCAGTTTCTCCGCGCCAACGCTGACAAATATAGAATCGCCCCGGAGCATGTCGGTGCGATCGGCGGTTCAGCGGGCGGGCATCTGGTCGCGATGCTGGCGTTCACTGCCGCATCCGATGAACTCGAACCCTCCGGGCCTTACAAAGGACTGTCGACCCGCGTTCAGGCCGTTGTTCCGATGTACGGAGTTCAC
>JBLHLE010000610.1:0-5278 GCA_047620805.1 Pirellulaceae bacterium | reverse complement strand
CGTCGACTTGCAGTCGCATCACGGTGTCGTTATTCAACCAGGGGCCGCCATTTTTCTTAACGATCAAGATCGCGGCGGACTGCATTCCACGAATATCGCCGCCAGCTTTTTGGCCGGCCTCTAATGCCGCGACCAATCGCAGCGACAGGTGCCCTTCCGCTTCTTGAAAAGCCTTCACCATATCGTCGACTACTTCTTGCTTGGCGAGTATGTTGCCTTGCGCGATAACGTGAGTTGCTCCTTTGTGACCGGACCATTTGCTGGTCGTGGGTCCCGTGTAGATTGCGTGCTCTCCTTTGTTGTTCATGACGGCAAATTGCCGACCGGATTTCGGCCAAGACGTGGGCAGAGGATTCACGTCGGAATCCCATATCGTCTTGACAATCTCTGTTGGCTTTTTGCCTTCTCTTAGAAGTGTCAACGATTTAGGGCCGTAGCTAACGTCGACCATCGCTTGCGTCGCGACGATTCCGATTCCCGCTTCCGCCCAGAGTACTCCGTTGCCGACTCCGAAAACTCGGGATTGTACGGCGCCGCCCAATTCCCCTGTTTTTTCGTCGAGTGCAATGATCGAAAAGGTGGCGATTGTCGGCCAATCCTTTGCCGCGCGTTTCGATTGTGCCATTAAACTATTTGGGGCCAATACGATTACCGCAGCGACCCAAATGAGGGAGTGAGCTGTCCAGCTAATGTTCATAACGAAACTTTCGTCAGCAATGTGAAGATGATGAGATTTTATACGAGGGAGCAGGCGAATCTATAATTTTGGTACCAAGTTACTGTAACCGCTATTTATACCTTGTTACATTAGACGGATACAAATTACTTGTCCGGAAGGAACTTTGTCATGATTATTTTCGGAACGACGTCGCTCAACTCGACAATCGAATCGGGGCAGTTCAATTGCCCTCGCTGTAATAGCCTGAAAAACTACAAGAGGATTGGTGTTAACCGATTCTTTACCCTCTACTTCATCCCGCTCATTCCTCTCGGCCGGATTGGGTCGTACGTCGAATGTAGTTCGTGTGCTCAGACCTACGCGGAAGAAGTTTTGCACTACAATCCGATCGTTGATCAACGAGAGTCAATGCTGGATTTTCGTCGCATTCTCGTTATGGGGATGTTAGCGACTGCGAAGATCGAGCCCGCCAATACGTACGCGTTGCGGCAAGTCTACGAAACGATTTCGCAGGAGCCGTTAGACGAATACACCGCGCAAGAGGATTTTCGCATGGCGCGAGAGTCCGGTGTCGACCCGTTGGTATTCATCCAAGCTCAAGCGGGGGAATTGTCCGTTGACGGAAAGGAACTCGTTCTGAAATGCATGATCGAAATTACTTGTCCGGAAGGCCCTTTAACCCACGATTTGCAAACGGGACTTTCGCACGTCTCAACTTCGATGGGATTCCCAACGACTCGATTTGATGCACTCATGCAGGGCGCCGCCCAACGCAATCTCAACTAGACGGAATTGCCGACAAGCTTCCTGCCGTTTTGCCGCAAACAATGGCGACACTTACGTGGCTGTAAAAAAAGCATCTCAGCTGAATCGATCGTGCGGCATCGCTTTCGCGCTCGCGCTGAATTCGGTTCTCATCTTGCTGCCGCAGTGTTGGTGGCTGGATGTTAACTCAATCGGATGGTGCGAAATTCTGTTTCTGATTTGTGCGAATTGTTTTTGTCTCGGCGATCTCCTATCGCAAGGCGCGGAAGCTCTCGCGACAGCTCCGGTCACTCGCGATCCAAAGTCCATAACGTATTGTCGCTGGACGGGCTGTTTGGTTTTGCTGATGTTCGTCTTATCGCCTCATGTCGGGTCGCCTCATGTCTTATCGCCTCATGTCTTATCGCCTCATGTCGGGTCGCCTCATGTCGGGTCGCCTCATGTCGGGTCGCCTCATGTCGGGTCGCCTCATGTCGGGTCGCCTCATGTCGGGTCGCCTCATGCTGGGGGCGCGAGTTCGACTGGCAACGAGCATGGTGTTAACGCAGGTTGGTCGACGAGCGTGTTACGCAGTGGGATGCTGCTAGGCGGAATGTCGTTGATAATCGCTGGCAGTTGCTTGCGATTCCTGGCGATACATACATTGGGCAGTTACTTTGAGAGCGAAGTCAATGTCCGACGCGAGCAGCCAGTTGTGCGGCACGGGGTATATTCCATGATGCGTCACCCTTCGGAATGCGGCACCTTGTTGGCCACATTGGGGGCGGCAGTGTTCTTTGCAAACGGACTGACATTTGCAGTTTGGCTCGTCGCGGTCTTGCCCTTGATCGTCTATCGCGTCTGGCGAGAGGACCGCTGTTTGGCGGTGGCATTTGGCGAGTCCTATCGGGATTATGCCAGCAGCGTAAGTCGACTGATTCCGGGGTTGTATTGAACCTACGTTCGGACTCACCGAGCGCAATTGCTGTAGGCCGTTAACAAGTAGCGGCCCAGCAACTGCGGATGACAAATTACAGGTCTCGAGCTTGAAACGTGTCGCCTTTGGTCATGTCGCCGGATTCGAGTCCTTTGCGGAACCAACGGACTCGTTGTTCCGAAGAGCCATGAGTGAACGAGTCGGGGTTAACGCGACCTCGCGATTTTCGTTGAATGCGATCGTCGCCGATAGCGGCGGCACAGCGCATCGCTTCTTCGATGTCACCGCTCTCGAGAATGTGTTTTGATTTGTGGGCGTGATGAGCCCAAACGCCAGCGAAGTAATCGGCTTGCAGTTCTTGTCGAACCGACAACTCGTTGGCGCTCATCGATCCTCGCATCGAGTTTACTTGGTCGGAAACGCGACGTAGTTTTTGCACGTGATGTCCGACTTCGTGTGCGATCACATAAGCTTGCGCAAAGTCGCCCGGTGCTCCAAAGCGTTTTTTTAGATCTTGGTAGAATTGCAAGTCGATATAGATAGTCTCGTCGGCGGGGCAGTAGAAGGGCCCGACGGAGGCATCCGCGCTTCCACATGCCGAAGAAACTTGGTCTGTAAAGAGGACGAGTTTGGGTTTGCGATAGTTTTCACCAAGTTCTTTGAACCTTGCCGTCCAGACATCTTCCGTATCTGCCAGGACGACAGAGACGAACTGAGCCAACTCATCTTCCGCCGCGTTTCTGCCGCCCGGATTTCGAGGTGCTTGGGGAGCGGGTGCTGGCGCGTTGCCCAGCATCTTCAGGAGGGCTTGAGGGTCGCCGCCCATCGCGAAAATAACCAAGGCGATAATGACAACGAGAATTCCGCCGCCCAACGATGCTGGCCGCCTCATTCGGCCACCACCGCTCGCTCCACGCCGGTCTTCCACTTGGTCACTTTGTCGTCTGCCGCGCCATCTCATGCTAATTCCTCCAGAGAAAATCAATTCCTCGCATTTTGGTCAAAGTTGCGATAACCTTCAACGGCTTGGCGAAAATAACGTCCTCATTAGCCCGTTTGTCTTTACGAATAGATGGAGGATGTCAATGAATCCAGCTGCATCAATTGGCGCATTTTGAAGACAAAACCGTTTTGGATCTGAAAAATGTCTATTGTGGGTGTTGTCTTTGGAATTGGCCGCCGGTGAGAGTCTTAGCCTTTCGTTCCGCCGAATTGCTTTCGTCGCACTCGCGTTACAACGCAATTTCAACGGAGCGGATGGTGACTATGCGTCAACCAATACATGTATGAAAAAAACTGACAGCCTCGGAGCGAAAGGCGACGATCAAGAGCTTTGCCCGCCCGCATTCTCAAGCTGCGAAAATGCGAACATCAATTGCGTGGTCCGTCAGGGTCGAGTGGATGGAACTGGCCGAACAACTCTCCACTTATCGGTTTACCAAGAAATTCGAGGCGGGGTCTTGGAAGTGCGGAGCAGGCATCTCAGATCTCAGTGTATCGACAATTTGCAGGATAGACAGAAAGCGAATAGAGTAGCGTCGGAGAAAAACTGCAAGTCGCCATCATCAACTCAACGAAGGTGCCTAGTCCGTCATGGTCTCAAGCAAGCAAAATGGGATTAAGAAAATCGCGACGTCCATCACGCTGGTGATGCTGATGACGCTCGGTTGTTCATTGCTTGGTAGAGTTTCGTTCGCAGACTACACGGCCGAAGGCCTGATCGCTGTCGAGTGGTGGATCGATTCGGCAGACGATATCTATTTGGTGGACGTGATTCTTGGTGCGCGTAAGAACCGACCCGCGCAGCTTAAACTCAATCGCATTCTCAAATCGACTTCGGGTAATGAACAGCTGCCCGGCACAAATTCGATTTCGAGTGAGTTTAATGGCACTATGGTTCGCGGCGACCAGTTGCTGGTGTTTGCTCGACTTGGCGCGAAGAAGAAAGTGAAATCGCCGTTGACGATCGCGCGCGTGTTACAGATCACGGGGCCCGATGACAAGGCGGAGCTTATTGTCGTTTCGAAACATGGGAAGTACTTTCGTAGGGCGGAACTTGCCATCGAGTACGTCGAACAGCGAGTGAAACAACAGTATCCAACGTCAGCTCGATCCCTATTTCGAAAGATTGATTCATTTGCAGGGTCGGCAGTTCTCAGTTCGGGACCAATCAGGGGAATTATCGTCCGTTGGATTGATATCGAAGTAGATCGATCGGATGGGTATTTCTATATCGTCGCGCCAGCGGATGCCGATCTTCGCAAAGATACTTTGGCCGCCGTCGGCGAGGGAAAAAGTGCCCACATTACCACATTGAACAGCTTGTTCAGCTATCCCGGTGAAGACACGGAAGCTGTCTTGGAGGCGATGCAGTCGCACTCGAAGGATTGGGTTCGCAAAAAGGCGGCGAGTGTGTTGCAGTTGTTAAGGGAAAAGTCTCGGTAGTTGAAATCGCTGTACGGATGCGTTATTGGGACGCTATTGCGTTTTATTGATTTCTGCGATCCGTGGTAGGATTCAGGCGACTTTGTGACCCTAACTTGGTGCGTTACTCTATATCGCTGGGGACATTCTCATGTCGTGCAAATCGTTCGCTCTTTTTGCTAAAGTCTAAAGAACGCATGTTCATACATAGCGCTCAAGGGCACGGTCGAACGGGGATGTTGGCGGTCGCGCTGTTGTTGGAGAAGGGGAGTAGCGATTCGGTGGAGCAGGCGTTAAACATGTTACAGGCTCGTCGGCCAAAACTGCGAGTCAATTCGGCGCAACGTCAGTTTCTCGAACAGTGTTCCGATCGCAAGCCGGACAGTTAACGGACAAGTTGCTTCGGGATAGAGTTGCTTCGGGATAGAGTTGCTTCGGGATAGAGTTGCTTCGGGATAGAGTTGCTTCGGGATAGAGTTGCTTCGGGATAGAGT
>JBLHLE010000609.1:0-5279 GCA_047620805.1 Pirellulaceae bacterium | reverse complement strand
TCAATACTGTCCACAGTGACTCACTCCACAGTGACTCACTCCACATGCTTCCACCCTCACGCGCCGAATACCTCCGTCCGCGAGCGACCTTCCTTTTTCCCCACCGCTAAGATTGCCATGAAGTTTCCCACCAATCCCGCTGCCTTGGCATGCGCTCTCTTGTTGCTGAGTGCGGCTCCATTGTGCTCGCCCCTCGCTGCTCAAGAGTGGTCGAAGATGGACACTGGTCCGTTCTTTTCGGGTTCGCTAACTGTGCAGAGCAACGAGAACAAAGTGGTTCCCAAGGGAGTCGCAGTAAAACTTGGCGACTTCGGCGGCGGCGGGTTCTTGTTTGACACAGATTTGCTGAGAATGTCCGCAATGTGGCGAGGGCGTTTTATCGACTTGACAACGCGCGAAGATTTTCGCTTTGAAAACCGTCATAGCGTAAACTCTCCCGTTGATTTTTCCACTTCCGCAGTTCAAGGATGCAGCAGGACGGGTGAGTTCAAAGATCCCCGCGACAGTCAATTTGGGCCGGTACCGAAATCGGTAGGCCGCTACCGAGGCCTCTACGTTCACGGGCAGCGAGTAGCCTTCTGCTACAACATCGGTGACAACACCGTTCTCGACTCCCCGTGGCTCATTACATCGAATGGACTGGAGTTGTACACACGAACGCTGCAAGTCGAGAGCGCCAACAATGAACTGCAATTTCTGTTGTTCGAGGCGATCGATCAGACCAGCACAATAAAGACTGTTAAAGAACGAAAGCTGTTGGTTTACGAGCTTAGCGGTGGCAGAGTGATCGCCGTCGGCATTGCGATCGGCGCAGCCGAGGAAAATCCCCGAGCAGAATTATTGGCTGGGGAAAATGGTCGAGCGGTTCTTTCCGTCCCGCCGCACGAAGCAGATCTTTCGACCCGCGTCGTTATCTACCACGGCGCGGCGAGTGAACTGGAAAACTTTGCTGAGCAGCTATCTAGTTTGCCCGAGCAATTCGACTTTAGTCAATTCACAACGGGCGGACCGCCGCGATGGGAGCCTCCCATTTCAACCAGTGGTGTACGGGGCGAAGAGAAGGGTGCGTTCGCGGTCGATACCATCGGCATTCCGGAGTCAAACCAGTGGAACGCATTGATGTACCTTAGCGGTCACGACTTCTTTGAAAACGGTGACGCCGCGGTTTGCACTGGGCATGGCGACGTTTGGCTGGTGAAAGGAATCGACGACGAACTCCAACAAACAGTCTGGAAACGCTACGCCACCGGTCTACTCAATCCTCTCGGACTACGAATCGTTAAAGACGAGATTTTCGTGACCTGCCACGATCAACTGCTTAAGCTTCACGATTTTAACAACGACGATGAAGCCGATTATTACGAGTGCTTCAACAACGATTGCCACGTCACTGGATTCCACCACCGCTTTGCTGCCGGCCTCGAAGTCGACGTCGACGGAAACTTCTACTACATGCGGTGTACCAACGAAGGTCGCGTGCCCCATGGCGGTACGATGCTGAAGGTCTCCAAAGACGGGGAGCAACTGGATGTTTTTGCAACTGGTCTGCGAAATGCAAACGGTATGTCGATGAGCCCGCACGGATTTTTGACGTTCGGAGATCAGCAAGGTGGTTGGGTTCCAGCGACGCCAATTCACGTTGTTCGTCAGGGCAAGTTCTATGGTTACATACCATCCCATCACCGCGACGAACCGCCAATTGAGTTTGAACCACCGTTATGTTGGCTGCCACATAGTGTGGACAATTCCGCGGGTGGGCAATCTTGGGTACCCGATGACCGCTGGGGGCTTGCAGGTCAGATGATCCACTTATCGTATGGGAAGTGTGCGTTGTTCTTGACAATGATGGAAAAGAAAGGTGACATCTATCAGGGGGGAGTGGTGAAGCTGCCAGTGGCATTTCAATCGGGCGTCATGCGAGCTCGATTTCGAGCTACGGATGGTCAACTCTATGTCAGCGGCCTGCGTGGCTGGCAGACGTCCGCCGCGAAGAACGGTTGCTTCCAACGAGTTCGCTATCGCCAACAACCGCTCCGACTCCCAGTAGGACTGAAGGTAAAAAAGGACGGAATTGAAGTCACGTTCTCCGCTGAACTCGATCCTGAAATGGCAAACGACCCGGACAACTTTAGCATCGAGCAATGGAACTATCGCTGGACGCGAAACTATGGTTCGCCCGACTACAGCGTTGCCAACCCAAAGAAGATGGGGCGCGATGAAGTCGAGATCTACGATGCGAAACTGTTGGGCGACGGAAAAACCGTGTTCATTGAACTCGATGACGTTCAACCCGTAATGCAAATGTCGATTACGTACTCGCTAAAAACTGCCGATGGCACGGCAATAAAAGACACGATTTATAACACGATCAATGTTGTAGATTGAGCCGGCTGCCGCTATGGGCCGAGCCGTTTAGTTCTAAGGATAGCGCGGGTCAACAAGACGTAAAATTTCCCGCGGTATTCGGAGATCGTGCCGCTGACGTTCCATTCTCGTTTGCCAGGCTTCTCGTCCATTACTCTCGAAACGCGTTCAAGTGCCAAGTTTTCGAGAACTCGAAATGTCTGGTCAGTTGCGGTATCGCTCAAACTGAACATTAACCGATCACCATTTTCGCGAAAATAGCCCGTTCGATCCTCAATGCTGTCTCCTTCGCGGAGGCGACGCTTTTGGCCAGCAACGGTTTGCTTTTCGGCTGCTGGATTCGCCACTGGCGGTGTATCCGCCCACAACAACATCGTGCCCACAGAGCTGGCCAGCAGAAAGGTTCCGAACACGAAAACGCGAATTGATTGACTCATGGTATATCTCCTGGAAAAACTTACGTTACAAAAACAACTCGTGACGAAATTTCGCCTCATGGGGTGTAGCCCCACAACCACATGTCCGTTCGCCCGAAGAATTTTGCAGTTGTATAAGTAGCTAGAACCGCTGCCTTTACGTAAATAGCTACGGACTGCTCTCCAATTTGGTCCCGAGTTTGCATTCATGGATGTATGTTCCACCACCACCTTCTCAACGGAGCGAGAGTCCATGTCGCAGCCAAACAAAATTCGCTTTCTTCTGATCGCACTGGTTTTTAGCTTTGTAACGGTCGTAGCTTGCCCGCCATCCGAAGCCGCGGACCTGATCGACGTATCGCTCCAAAGCGGAAATCAATTCGTTGGCTACGTCGACAAGACGACGGACGAAACCCACTTGGTGCTCCGCTTTGGCAACGCGTCAACATACGTGTTAAGGCGAGTCGAATGGGGACAGGTCGACTCGGCAATTGTCGACGGCGAGGTGCTCACCGCTGAACAGCTACGAAGTCAGGTCGATACTTTGGCGACGGATTTTATTGCACCAGAAAAAGAAGCTGGCAAGCCGACCTTTACAGCCAAACAAACCTACACCGATCTCGCTCGAGCGGCACTTAAAGACCGTCGAGTTACCCATATCGAAGTGGCAGCGGCCCTCTCAAATTGGGACGCCGACGTCGAGGCCGATGGCATCATCGTTCATGTATACCCACTCGATGCCGCAGGTCGAGTTGTTCCGGTCCAGGGCGGACTCAGCGTTGAACTCTTCGCAATGGCACGAGTCGACTTCAACGACGTTCCCCGCAGCCGCGGCGTGCAAAGTCAAAAGATAGGACGATGGTATCATCGCATCGATACAGGCAACTACAACGCCAACGGGATAACGCTGAAACTCCCATTCGGGCGTATCAACCCTGAAACGGCTACGCAGATCAGCAGCCATGGACTTGCCCACGTTTCGTTTAATGTCCCCGGCCACGGTACCTTTCAAAACTCCGAAGACTACATCCGCATCCGCGGCTTCGCTCCGACTCGCGACCTATTAGAAATAAACACGGGCAAACGCTACCTGCCAAGCGAGGGAGTTCGCTAATCGATTTATTGCCTGTCGAAGCGTTACACACGAAACAATCTTGACCAGCCAGTCAGATTCTTAGCAGAAGCGAACCGCATGTCGGCTCGCTTTTGCTTTTTCTTGTTCGACGACTTCAAAGTGCGCGAGCGAGGAACGCGACACAGGTCCGCGCCGACTCGTCGGATTAACTTTGCCCGTCGCCGCTCCTAGAAACTAGTGACGAGCCGCGTCACAAGGTGGATGCTGGCGTCGGAGCGCGAATATCGAGTGCAGATTGATAATCCTGAGTACTAAGGGGAAAGCTGAAGTCGCTATGGTCTCGGCATTGCCAAGCTATGAAGAACCAGGACACCACCGACCGAAAGCAAGAGCCATCCTAGCCATTTCGGTGGGCGAACGGGCCGTTTAGCGATTGAGGGCGCTGCCGCGTTACTCAGAAACATCGGAAATGGACTGGTGTTTGCCGCTTGCTGCTGCTTGTTGAATCGCTTGGCAATAAACTTAGCGCACGGCTCATTCAATACAAATGAGTCGACAAAACGGAATTGCAATCCGAGCGCGACCAAAACCAAGCCTGCGAGAAACCACTGATTGCGACTGATATCCATCTCCCATCTCCGTTTGTTGATCGTCGGCCGATTACAAGCTACTAATGCACTTGCGAAACCGCGGGCGCATAGCCAAACATAATGGATATCGAAGCAATGAGCTTCACATCTTCAGAAGGTTGCAAAACGGTAGTTTTGTGCCCGTTATTCGCAACGCCATTGGAAAGAGGATCCCAACCAGAATAGGGATTTCCTACCCTGGCGCGATTTGGTCCGTTGCAGCAGAAGTGACAGTAGTGCGGATCTTAACGCTGAACCGAATTGCCACTAGGTGAGCTCAATTGGTTTAAAACATTGCCAATTGTTTGCCGAAATCCTTCCGTGGCGGAGTCTTGCAATAAATAGGCTTTGTCGGCTTGGTAAATAGCCAGTGCCAAGGTCCGATGATCGTCCCATTCCTCGATTCCATAATGTCGAATGTCCACGTAAATATCCGAAAATTTGGCCGAAACCTTCGGGACCACATGCATGCCGTCATGTGCGTTGACGACGTGGTAACTCATGGCGAAGAAGATCCCAAAAGCTCCCACAATTATTCCCAATAAGAAGCAGCCGAGCCGGTTCATCTTTTAACTCCCAAGTTGACGCGGAATGGACAATTGGGGCAAACTGTACCCACGAACAATGGATGGTTGCAATACAGATTTGTCTGATGACTGATTCATCGGACCAATGAGGGATAATGTACATGTCGAAATTAACCGCCGAAGTCAACGCGGATATCTCGTCTGACAAGCTGACGGCGCCCAGTTTCCTCGGCCTGCTTTTAACGCAAACACTGACGGCGACAAACGA
>JBLHLE010000608.1:0-5280 GCA_047620805.1 Pirellulaceae bacterium | reverse complement strand
TGTCGATCCGAAAGGTGACGAGTTTTCCACTGTCTTGGCCTGCGGCGACTAGCGTTTTACCGGACGGGGAGATGTTGAATGCTCGCGGATTGGGCTCGGTTGGAGTTTGTCCGATCGCTGTGAGTTCGCCCGTCTTTTGATCGACCGAGTATCCTGCGATTGTATTGGGTCCGCGATTCGCCACATACAAAAACCGACCGTCAGGGGACAACTCCATTCGAGCGGTTGCGTGCGAGCCCGTGAAACCGGCGGGCAGCGTAGATATTTCGTCCAGCAATTTTAGCGTTCCATTTTTCTCAACAATTCGAAGCCGCGCGACTTTGCCACCTTGCTCGTAGTTAGTGTAGAGGACGGAGGCCAGCGGATGGGTTGCGACGTGTCGAGGGCCAGTCCGTTGAACGAATTGCTGCGCAAGAGGTTTATTGGATGAAAGTCGGCCGGACTTTGAATCGAAACGGAATTGGTAAATTTGGTTTGGTCCCGTGTGTGGAACGTAGACGAACTTGCCCGAGGAATCGAATGCGATGCCGTGCGCTTTTTCGTCAGTTGCGACTGTCTGGTGTGGCGTTTCCGCTAGAGCCCCATCTTCGCCGATGGAATGCACGCAGACCTTGGCTGCCTCGTAGTAGGCTGAAAGCAGATATCGGCCCGAGGGATCCGTGGTGTGATATGCCGGGTCTGCACCGGCCGCAATTTCACTCACCTTTGTCAGCTCGCCGTCTTTTCTGCCGATCGCAAAACTGACGAGTCGACCTTCGTTGCGAATGGACGCGAACAGCGAATTGCCAGAAGGGTGAAGTGACAAAGGACCGGGCTCTCCGTTGATCGCCGTATTGCGAACGTGCTTTAATTCGCCGGTCGCTTCGTTCAATGCAAGTGTCGCAATCTGTTTTTCACCAGCCACTGAGACAAAGACCAAAGTCTCAGCGGTCAGTGAATTCGTAAATGACGCGCAAACAAGTAGAAGAAATAAACGGAATGGCATGAGAGCCTCGCAGTGAGAACTATTGATGATTGACGCACCACTATACTAACCGAGCCCCCCGGCAGGCAAAAGTCGCTGAGTTGACTGGGGTTCACGTTTGACTCTCGCGACTCTTGCGGGGCAAGGGAAAGGCAAAAACGTGAGCCTTGCGAACACGTACGACACTCCCCGGACGCTGCGCTGGGGAGGTAACTTTTGTCGCCTATTCAACGTCTGAGTTGACAGTTGCTTGCGACGTTCTTGTCTCCCCACCCCGTAACCTCCTGCCCCGTGCAATGCCGCGAAATTCGGTTCGGAACCGTCGTCGACTCAGCGGCATTCAGGTGTAGGGGGACCCAGATGCGACACTTTTTAGATTTGCGGCTGGAGGCGTGATACAATGCCGTTTTGTGTTTCCGACGTGATGAAATTGATAATCGAGATGCAGTGGCTTATGAAACTTTCGCGAATGATAAAAGTGCTAATGTTGTTTCTGATCTTGGCCCTTGGAGTGACGAGTTTTGGTTCGGCGGCAGACCGTCCGAATATCTTGTGGATAACAGCTGAAGATATGAGTCCTACGTTGGGATGCTATGGAGACCAGTATGCAACGACTCCGCGCATTGATAATCTCTCGACCCAAAGTGTTCGCTATACGCGCGCTTTCGCTTCCGCGCCCGTCTGCTCGCCATCGCGATCCTGCCTGATTACGGGCTGCTATGCTCAGTCACTTGGGACTCAGCAGATGCGATCGGCTTTCCCCATTCCCGACTACATGACCGGGTTCCCGTCCCACTTGCGAAAGCACGGTTACTACACTTCGAATAATGTGAAGACCGACTATAACACTGGAAATTGGCAGAAGATTATTCAGGCGTCGTGGAATGAAAGCAGCCCGACAGCTCACTGGCGAAACCGCAAAGATAAGTCGCAACCTTTTTTCTCGGTCTTTAACCTGATGACTTCGCACCAAAGTCGGACGATGGTCTGGCCGTATACGAAATTCCAGGATGAAGTGCAAAGCAAGCTGACCGCTGAACAAGTACACGATCCCGCGAAGGCTCCACTGCCACCGTACTATCCAGATACTCCGACGATACGTAAGACTGTTGCTCGCTTTTACGATTGCGTTTCGTTGATGGACAAACAGGTCGGCGACTTGTTGCAGCAGTTAGCGGAAGACGGCCTCGCCGAAAACACGATCGTGTTCTTCTACTCGGACCATGGCTCTGGCATGCCGCGTCATAAACGTGCGCTTCTCGACAGTGGTATGCACGTGCCGCTGCTGATTCGATTCCCTGAGAAATACCAAGAGTGGGCGCCGCAGAAAGCCGGCAATACGTTGAATCGATTGGTCAGTTTCGTCGACTTCGGACCGACGGCGTTGAGTCTTGCTGGAGTGGAGGTGCCGGCATGGATGCAAGGTCGTCCTTTCTTGGGCAAACAAAACGCAAGACCTCGAAAGTTGGTTTATGGGCATCGCGATCGAGTTGACGAGGTAGCGGATTTGGCGCGGTCAGTGCGAAGTCATAGACATTTGTACATTCGCAACTACATGCCACATTTGGGATACAACCAGTCGACGGCTTGGCCCGATCTGGGCGAGATCCGGCACGAGTTTTATCGCCTGACGGATAAAAGTTCTCTGACTGCGCCGCAGTGGCATTTCGCTGCACCAAACCGAGCTGCTGAAGAATTGTTCGACTGCGAAAAAGATCCTCAGAACCTTATTAACTTGGCGGACTCTCCCGATCATCAAAAAATCCTTGAGCAACTCCGTTTGGCTAGTAATGTTCACATCGAGGCGACTCGAGACGTCGGTTTCTTTGCAGAGAGTGAGGCTTGGAAGCTGTTTGGCGGGTCGTCTGCTTGGGAAGCGTCGCGCTCTGGAGCACTCGATTTGAAAGCGGCTTGTGCGGCTGCAACGCTGGTAGGATTCGGAAGTGAGCAGCAGTTGCTCGAGAATCTTAGTAGTTCAAATCCTCATGTTCGTTTTTGGGGAGCAATAGGTCTGCACTCTGTCGATTCGCTCTCTGAGAAGGCCGTTCACTTGTTGACGCGGAGTTTGCGCGATGCGTCGATGGCGGTCCGGATCGAATCGGCTAACGTCTTGGCTCGTAAGGGGGATGTGGAAGCTACTTTGCCCGTGCTACTCGAGGCTTTGCATTCCGACGAGTTGGCTGTTGTCTTGCATGCCGCTCGTTCGATCGAGGGTTTGGGCGATGCCGCGGTGAGTGCCGCTGGTGCAATGGAGCAGTTGCGGAAACGATGTGAAGCCATTCGTCCCGCAGATACACCAGCTACGGTCGTTCAGTCGGGCGCCCAAGACATGGCAATGTTTATTGGGTTTGCCGTGGAAGGATTCCTTTCGCGGTTAGACGATAACCAAACCAAGGGAGAGAACAACGCCAGGGGAGAAAGGGATGGCTGGAAGAGCCTCTTCGATGGCCAGACGCTCGAGGCGTGGAAGTCCAACGTGCAGGGGGATGTTACCGTTGTTGAGAACGAAATCCGCATTCTTTCCAAGGGGAAGAACCTGTGGCTAGTGCACGACACGGACTTCGCCGACTTCGAGTTAGAAGTGGAAGTCAAAATGCCGGCTGCCGGCTATAACTCGGGAATTGGCTTTCGCTGCACGCCTGTTCCACGCGGCTATCAATGCGAAATCGAGAACGACAAGAGTGGCATGATCTATGCGATCGGGTCTGGCTGGATATGGCCAAAGGGCGCGGAGCAGTCGAAAAAGTTTAGTAAGATGTCGAAAGGCGCGTTCAAGACGGGCGAGTGGAATAAGTTTCGTATCCGGTGTCTCGCCGACCACATTCAGATTTGGGTTAATGATGTAAAAACGGCCGACATTAAAGACGGCCGTTTCACGAAAGGTCGAGTTGCCTTGCAGCATCACGGCAAAGGGGACGTCCATCAGTTTCGGAACGTCCGCCTTCGCGTGATCGAATAGTCGTTAACGCATATAACCCCTGATCCAACCGCGAGAAGCTTGAGGTGGAATGTTATCGGCCACGTCGCTGCCGTCGGCAATAGTAAATGAAATGGCGAGCGGGAATTTTCCAGGTGGAGGTGTGCCTGTGTATGTGCCACTTCCCCAGAAGTTTCCATGTGCGACCATGTCCAGTCGTACGACTTTACCGGCTTTCGATTCAACGACGCCCAGTAGATCCGCCTCGTAGCCTCGTTTTCCATCAGCCGTTTCCAAGTGAACACTGCCGGTAATTTTTCCGTCGGTAATTTTCATTTCGATGTTGCGAATTTCTTTTTCGTTCCACATCGGCGGTTCGCCCCGCGTGTTGTCGACCAAGTGGTAACGAGCGATTCGCTGTTGCAGGGCCGCGGGAACTTCGCCTCCCGCTAGTGCCGCATTTTCGCTTTTCGAAATCCAGAGGTTGTCGCGCGACATCGCGGATTGAAAGATTGCCTGCCAAGCATCGGTAGTCGGTTTGTAGCCGTCGAGAACTTTGGCATGGACTCGAACGACCAATCCGCCAACGGGTAGTTTGGGGTTCCATTTCTCGTCGACTTGGCTGGCATCGATCGAAGGAGCCTTGGTAGCTGGCAGCTTTTCAAACTCGGCGAGCTTTCGTTTCATCAATCCCAATACTTTTTCGGGATCGCGGTTGTTGTTGTAGAGCAACAGTGTGCCGCTGCCAGTGGCGATATAGAACCCCTGAGTTGTCGAGTTGAAGTTGCTCCGTGGGCCCTGTCCGGCGATCTTCCGGTAATAGTCTCCTTCGGCATCTTTTTGACGTCGCTGGTAAGCTTGATCGATCGCGACGGGGACGAACTCGGTCTTTAGCAGATTGACGATTTCAGGTTGGGCGAATGTCGACTCACGGTCGAGCACACCGTTATTTCACGTACAGCCAAGTGGGTGACCATCCATCGCCCAGATGAAGATCGGCTTATTCTCCGCTAAAGCTGTCTTGCGGGCATCGAGCAACGCAATCTTCCAGGGGATCGTCCGCCACGGCGCATCCTTCGATTGTTGCAATTCTGCATGCAAGCGACGGAAGTCGTCTTCGCCAAAACCTTCCGCGACAAGCTGTTGGGCGGTTCCGAGTTGGATAATCGCGAGGCATATGAGCGCCAGCGAGAATCTTTGACTTTGAAGCATTAGTGCTTCCCCTTCTTTTTAAAGTATTTGTTTGCACTAGCACGAACAATTGTACGCCAGCGAGGTACTACTGCGATACTGAATTCTGCTGCGATACTGAATTCTGCTGCGATACTGAATTCCCGATTTACTGAATTCCCGATTTGTCGCTGCGCAGATTCCCGCTGTCACATAATTGAGTCCGCTA
>JBLHLE010000607.1:0-5285 GCA_047620805.1 Pirellulaceae bacterium | reverse complement strand
GAGTAAGCTGCCCAAAAACGAGTAAGCTGCCCAACGAGTAAGCTGCCCAACGAGTAATCGGCCGAGCATGTTTTGGCCGCGGCCGTCTCCACCAACGCCCCAGAAAGCGTCGTTTGCTGCATCCTCAACGATCAACGCGTCGTTAGTGTCGAGCAGAATGAGTTGTAGATCGAGGTGTTGAGTAAATTTAGCTCGAACCGCATCGCGCATGACGTTGACTCGCATCGACATCCAATTGCGACGAATTGGGTTCTTTCTACTCCGACCGATTCGAGCCGCTGCCATCGGATTTCCAGCTCGTCGCACCATACTCTGCAACTTGGGATCGCTAAACTTTTGAGCTTGAAAGTAGTGTTCCGACGTCGGCCATGATTTGAGTTTTAGTCGAATTGGATACAACGCAAAATTGGGGAAACATCCGTACTCGTCTGCTACTGAGTAAAACTTGATTATCGCTCGCTCTGACATTTTCTCGATCTGACTTATCCACATGAAACACAATTTAGTTTTTATACAGACACAGCACACCGAACGAAGTTCGCTCTCCTTCGACAAGATCATAGCATTAGTACTATTTCTCGTCGGTCGCATAGTAGGGTCCCCGTCGAGCCAAACGGAGTAGTCGAGCCATGCGGAGTAGTCGAGCCATGCGGAGTATGCGAGCCAAACGGAGTAGTCGAGCCATGCGGAGTATGCGTCTAGGGGAGTAGGTGTACGACCAAACTGATGGTTAAAATGATTGCACACGATTAGATTTCTTCTCAACATTTCCCCAGAGGTTGCGACGGTGATACGAAAATACGAAAGCAAGGATGTGGACGATGTACTCGAAGCCTGGGAATCTGCTTCGAAGTTAGCACATCCGTTCGTGAGCGCGGAGTTTCTCGCATCTGAGCGCCACAACATTCCCAACCTCTACCTTCCAAATGCGGAAACCTGGGTTTGGGAAACCGACAACCGCGTCGTTGGCTTTATCGCTCTAATCGGAAACGAGGTGGGCGCGATATTTCTCCAGCCAGAATATCGCGGTCGAGGAATCGGGAGAGCGCTCATGGATCACGCGCGAGATTTGCGCGGAGAACTTGAAGTTCAAGTTTTCGAGGCCAACACGATTGGCCGTAGTTTCTACGCGAAGTACGGTTTCGAGCAAGTAGAGGAGTTGGTCAATCAACAATCGGGCCTTCCCAGCCTGCGACTTATTTTGAAACCCCGACCTGAAAACGAGCAAATGGCGTGACCTGATCCAGAGGCAATAAAGCCCAAATCCTCTCTCCTACGCGGATTGTTACCTAATTGTTACGTAGAGGAAATTGCAGATCTGGTAGACTTAACTCCGATTCAATACCTTGCAGAACTGATACATTGCAGAACTGAATTTGGAGCGCGCGATGAAGACATTTCGATTTCGTCCGGAACGGGTAGTTCTCTGGTTAGTACTGATCGGTGCAACGGCGGGTGGCGTGGTCTATTTCACAGGCCTAAGTGGGGCTGACATTCTTGCGTCGGAAGGCAAACAGGTTAAATCGCCCCCAATTCCGGCGTCGCATCAAACCTATCTCGCAGCACTCCGGAAATTTCGCAACTTAACATATAAGCAGCAATCTCAGGACGCTTGTTTGCGCGATCTTTCGCAATCGCTCGGCATAGAGATCCGGCTCCACGAATCGATTTTGGAGCACCTCAGCAAGGATCGAAAGATCACAGTTGAGACGACCGAGTCCGTATCGCACCTCAATGCGATTCACGTGGTCATGCAACAGTTAGGTTTCTACGAATTCGGCATCGTATTCGCCGACGATCACCTCGCTTTGGTTCATGGGCAATCCTACGACGGCCCCTCTCTGCGATCTTACAATCTCATGGGGCGGTCCGACTTCACCACGGCTGTACGACGACGCGAAATCGAGTCGACCCTGAAGGAAGTTCGCCCAGCGTCTTGGAGCTTGGCAAACGAAACCTGGATCAAACCAGGTGAATCGGTTTTTGAGATTGATATTTATCAGACCCAAGACGTTCACAACGAGATCCACACGCAGTTGTATAACCAGCATGCGGTCTTTGCGTTGGATCAAGACGTGCAGAGCCTCTCTATCTTTGCTGTCATCGAGCGACAAAAAGACGGAAAGAAGATCGACAAAGCCGCAGTCGTCAAACGACTGCGAAAAAAGTATCCCTACCAGTCGATGGCCAAACGCCTGCAACACGAAGCGATCAACCGATGGGAGGACGCTCCCAAGCTTTCCGCGGCCATGATCGAACACATCAAAACGGCTGACGTCGAATTCGCTAAGCGGCAAACCGCTAAATTCTCCTATACTACGATGCGCAGTAAATCATTGCGTTTGTTGCATGAAGAAGAAGTTGAGGCATTCATCGGTCGACCGGGTGCCGGGCTGATGCGTATGTCTCCCCCTGGACCAACCTATTTGCCTGGGACTCCTCCACGCGACTTGCCGCTAGCTTCCAATGAGATGATTCAGTCTGCCGATGAGTCGCCCGTTAGTTTGCCCGAAACGAGAACTGCTGCTTCGAACCGCCGCGTCTTCTTGCCCTCGCAGCAGACTCTCCAAGACTTTCATCGAGACGGCCAGTCGCTATTCCTTACGCCGCAAAGTTTTGGACATATCAAAAACCGCAACGAAGTTGCTGGCTTCCAAGGCCATGGATTTGCAAGCGTACCGAAGTTGCATTCCTACACTGATCGCCCCTGGTATAGGAAAGAAAAAGAGCTGTGGGGAATGCATCGATTGGAGTTAGTCAGTTTACTGAAACACGAAAAGCCTGCCGTTTACGTATCGCGGAGTCTGCCGCGTATGGAGGAACTCCAGAACGCGCGAACTCGACCACCAAGTAACTTTGAGCTTGCGGCCTTAGTACAGCTTCGCGAAGGCGAAGATGTCGTTTCCAGAGCGTCGCTGAACCGCATCGAAATGGTTGGTTCGTTGCGAGCTACCAAACAGTGCCAACAATGCCACGCCGTCAAGAGTGGAGCATTACTGGGTGCGTTCAGTTACGAATTACTTCGCGACCCCCAGTTGGATCCAGAAAAACATCGACCAGAAGATACCGCCAAACCGATCTTCTAGAGTCCCTTAATCTCAACTCCATTCTCTTTTAATATCTAGCGGGAGTGTTGTCATGTTGCCGATTAACGCGATGAAACTTCGCCTTGTTTCGCTCAGCATCCTAACCGGCTCAGCGATTGTCTTGGCACTGGGCCCTCAACCCGATCAAAAAGAGCCGGGAATTTTCTAAGTTCAAGAGCCGGAATTCCAGCGGCTGTTTTCGTACCATAGTCTGCCCGGAATCGCGGATCGGGCGTCGATGCCACGAAAGCAGTCTCGCAGCGTCATTCAGCCGCCTGCACCGAGACGGCGCAGTATTTGAATTCCGGTATCTTGCCGTAGGGATCCAAGGCGTCGGTGGTCAGCACATTGGCAGCGGCCTCGCGAAAGTGGAATGGAATAAAGACGGTTCCCGTATCGACGGTGTCATCCGCCCGGGCAGCTAACTCGATCGTTCCGCGGCGACTCGAGACTCGAATTCGCTGTCCCGACGCCAAACCCAACTGTGCCAAGTCGCTAGGATGGATCGCGGCGAATGCGTCGGGCACCAACGTCGACAAAGCGTAACTGCGACGCGTCATCGTACCGGTATGCCAGTGCTCGAGTACTCGCCCGGTCGTCAAAATGAACGGGAATTCCCGATCGGTAAGCTCGTCCGCGTGCCGATAGGAACAAGGAACAAATTTCCCCTTTCCAGAGGCGGTTGGAAATCTGTCGCCAAACAGGATCTGAGCTCCATCGGAGTTGGCGGGATCGGGACATGGCCAAAGCTTACCGGTCGCTCCAAGATTTTCGTGCGTCAATCCTTGATAGTTGTTGGTCAGCGACGTGAACTCGTCGAACACTTCGCTCGACGAAGAATAATCCATTGTCGATACGCCTAACCGCTTCCCGATTTCGCAGATAATACTCCAATCTTCGCGGGCCTCGCCGGGCGACTCCAAAACTGGCCGACCGAGTTGAACTCGCCGATCGGTGTTTGTGTAGGTCCCCTGTTTCTCGAAGTAGCTACTGGCCGGCAAGATGACATCGGCGAATTCGGCGGTTTCGGTAAGGAATATGTCTTGCACGACGAGGAAATCGAGACTCGACAATGCTTTGCGAACCTTGTTGGAATTGGGATCCGAGATGAACGGGTTCTCGCCCATGATGTACATCCCTTGAATCTCTTTCGCCAGCGCACCTTTCATAATCTCGACGACGGTCAAACCTGGTTTGGGGTCGAGTTCGACTCCCCAAGCTTTCTCGAATTTCGCACGGACATCGTCCGACGCGACAGATTGGTAGTCGGGGTAAACCATCGGTATCAGACCTGCATCGCTCGCTCCCTGAACATTGTTCTGTCCCCGCAGCGGATGTAGCCCAGTGCCGGGTCGCCCAACATTGCCTGTCATCATGCATAACGAAATGAGGCAACGAGCATTGTCGGTTCCCGTCGTATGCTGTGCGATACCCATGCCCCAGAAAATGAGCATGCTGTTGGCGTTGCCGATGGTCCGCGCAATTGTCTCGATTTCTTCGACAGCAATCCCGCAGATGCCCTCGGCTTGCTGTGGCGAGTAGTCGGCCAGCAGAAATGCGCGAAGTTCGTCGTAACCCTCCGTACGTTCGCGAATGAATTCATGATCGACCAAATCCTCTTTGATCAATACGTGCATCACCGCGTTGAAGAACGCGACATCGCTACCAGAATTAAGTTGTGCGAAATGTGTCGCAGAATCGGACAGTGGGTGGGCGCGGACATCGACGACGATCAGCTTCATCCCTTTCTTCGCTGCTTCTTTGATAAACGTCGCAGCGACGGGGTGATTCGAGGTTGTGTTCGACCCAGTGACCAACGCAACATCTGCTCGTTTAACATCTGCAAAAACATTGGTAACGGCGCCCGAGCCGATCGTCTCCATCAGCGCAGCGACGGACGAAGCGTGGCAAAGTCGAGTGCAATGGTCGACGTTGTTGGTTTTAAACCCCGCGCGAATTAGCTTTTGAAATAGGTACGCTTCTTCGTTAGAGCACTTTGCCGAGCCGAATCCGGCCAGCGCATTGGGTCCGCTTTTCTCTCTGATTGCGAGCAGTCGTTGTGCGACGAGATCTAGTGCCTCTTCCCAAGTTGCTTCGCGGAACGCCGGCATGACATCGTCGTAGTTCACGACGCCACCCGGTTTGCGACCCTTGCCGTACGAAGCCTGCACCTCCGGAGACAACGGTTCTTTCGGATAC